>NZ_JACFSZ010000010.1 GCF_014805525.1 Rhabdothermincola sediminis
ACACCTCAACCCGGCCCTTCGATCTGCCCGCACCGCGACCCGCTCGCCCTCCGACGACACGACGCCCCTCCCACGACCGACGGCCGCCCTCCACCCCACGAAGGCGCCTTGCTCAGCACAGTCCTAGGCTGACGATCATGTCCCCCCGTCGAGGTTCTCCGCGGGTCTCGCGATCCGGAGGCGCCGGAGGAGGGCGTCGATCAGGTTCTTCCGCGGGATCCCCGCAGGCTGGCGAATCAGGGCGCGCCGCTCAGAGCGGAGGCCGTCGCTCCTCGCCCGGCCGAGCTCCAGTCGGCGGCCGGGAGGGCGGAGGCGGCCGGGAGGGCGGAAAGGGGATGCCCCGGAAGGGGGGCGATGCGTCGCCGGCGGCGGCGAAGGGTCAGCGGGGTCGCACCAGCAGCCGGGCCAGTGCCCGCACCCCGGCCGGGGGCTCTGGAGCCGGCGGCGCCAGCCGGAGAGACCGGCGACGACCCCAGGCGGGAGGCGGTACCGGTGACCGCGCCGGGCGTCGCTCGGGGGCCGCCGGCCGCGGTGAGCATCCCACGGAGGACATTCCGCGTTCGTGGGGTGGGGTAGCGCGCCGCGGTGCCGGCCGGCTCAGGGCTGGATCGGGGAGCGGCGGTCGTGGCGGGAGCGGGCGACGCTCAGGCGCTCGCACCGAGCCGCCCACGCCGAAGGGCCCGCCGGCACCGCCCGCCCAGTGGGTGCCGGCCGATGAGTTGCGGGACGAGGCGCAGGCCGCGATGGGTCGAGCAGGGGCCCGGCGAGCCGGCCGGGCCGGCCGGGCGGGGGCCTCGACGGCGGACCAAGGCGGGAGCGCTGGAGAGCACTGGGGGCTCGACCGGGACATCGTCGAACAGCTCACCCGGGCGGTCGAGCCGGCCCGGCGGGAGCGGATCGAGCAGCGCTTGTCGGAGGCGGTGCAGGCGTTCCAAGCCGAACGGTTCGCGGACGCGGCACGGATCCTCAAGCCTCTCGCCGACCAGGCCCCCGGCGTGGCGGCTATCCGTGAGCTCTACGGGCTCACGCTGTACCGGCTGGGGCGCTGGCGCTCCGCCATCCGCGAGCTGGAAGCGTTCGAGACCCTGACCGCGTCCACGGAGCAGCATCCGGTGCTCGCCGACTGCCACCGTGCCCTGGGCCACTGGGTGACGGTGGACGAGCTGTGGGAGGAATTGCGCCGGGCCGCCCCCTCACCAGAGCTGCTCACCGAAGGACGGATCGTCACCGCCGGCGCGCTGGCGGATCGCGGTGACCTGCGGACCGCGATCGGCATGCTGGAGGAGGGCTTCCGCTATCCCCGCTCGCCCAAGATCCACCATCTGCGGCGGGTGTACGCCCTCGCGGACCTCTACGAGCGCGCTGGCGATCTCGCCCGGAGCCGGGAGCTGTTCGGTCGCATCCAGCGCGACGCCCCGGACTTCGCCGACGTCGAGGACCGGGTCCGGGCTCTTCGCTGAGCACCAGGCTCCAGACGGCGGGGCGCCGCTCAGCGGACGCCGGGCGGCACCACCGAGCGCCGCCGCCGAGCGCCGCCGCCGGGTTCGGTCGGCCCGGGACGGCTCGCTACTGTTGCCTCGAGGCCTTCGAGCCTGCTTCGCGAACCCGTTCACCTCGTCAGTCGACTTCGAGAGGGAGTGGCATGACCGACATCCAAGCGCTCCTCGGCGACGAAGCCGAGCAGCTGCTCACCTACGAGTGCAAGGGCATCCCCAAGGAGGACCTGGTCCTGCCGGGCTCGGACATCGTCGACCGGGTGTACCGGGACTCCGACCGGTCCCCGCAGGTCCTGCGCAACCTGCAGGCGATGTTCGCCGCGGGCCGCCTTGGTGGCACGGGCTATCTGTCGATCCTGCCGGTCGATCAGGGGATCGAGCACTCCGGCGCGGCCTCGTTCGCGCCGAACCCCAGGTACTTCGATCCGAAGAACATCGTCGAGTTGGCCATCGAGGGAGGCTGCAACGCGGTGGCCACCACCTTCGGTGTGCTGGGCCTGTGCTCACGTATCTACGCCCATCGCATCCCGTTCATCGTGAAGCTCAACCACAACGAGATGCTCTCCTACCCGACCACCTACGACCAGATCATGTACGGCTCGGTCGAGGAGGCATGGAACCTCGGAGCCGCCGGTGTGGGGGCCACGATCTACTTCGGCTCGGCCGAGTCCCATCGCCAGATCGTCGAGGTGAGCGAGGCGTTCCAGCAGGCGCACGAGCTCGGCATGTTCACTGTGCTGTGGTGCTACCTGCGCAACCCGGACTTCAAGGTCGACGGCGTGAACTACGAGGACAGCGCAGATCTCACGGGACAGGCCAACCACATGGGCGTCACCATCGAGGCCGACATCATCAAGCAGAAGCAGCCGACGAAGAACGGCGGGTACAACGCGGTGAACTTCGGCAAGACGAGCAAGCTCGTCTACGGGGAGCTGGTGGCGGAGAACCCCATCGACTGGACTCGCTGGCAGGTCGTGAACAACTACATGGGGCGGATCGGCCTCATCAACAGCGGCGGCGAGTCGAAGGGTGCGAGCGATCTGGCCGACGCGGTCCGCACGGCGGTCATCAACAAGCGCGCCGGCGGTACGGGCCTCATCAGCGGCCGCAAGGCGTTCCAACGTCCGATGGCCGAAGGCGTCGAGCTGCTGAACGCCATCCAGGACGTCTACCTCGACGACTCCGTGACCGTCGCTTGACCGGGCCGCCACCCGTGTCCGCCCCCGGGCCCGGCGCGCCGGCGCCGGCCTGCGGGGCGTGCGCGAGGTCGCCGGCAGGCGGCGGTACAGTGACAGTGGGCCCCTGCTTCGGCGCCCGCACCCACTCCTTCACAACATGTCTCCACGGAACAAAGGGGTTCTCGTGTCCGATACTGCCGAGCGCACCGCGCCCGAGGAGCTCGACCGGGTCATCATCCGCTTCGCCGGCGACTCGGGCGACGGGATGCAGCTCACGGGCGACCGCTTCACCAGCGCGAGCGCCCTGCTCGGGAACGATCTGGCGACCCTGCCCGAATTCCCTGCCGAGATCCGGGCACCCGCCGGCACGCTCGCCGGCGTGTCCGCCTTCCAGGTGCACATCTCCGACCACGACATCACCACGCCCGGCGACGCGCCGAACGTGCTGGTGGCGATGAACCCGGCTGCGCTGCGCAACGAGCTGCCCAAGCTCGAGCCCGGCGGCACCATCATCGTCAACGTCGACACCTTCGACGAGCGCAACCTGGCCAAGGCCGGTTACGACAGCAACCCGCTCGTCGACGGCAGCCTCAAGGGCTACACGGTCTACGAGGTGCCGATGACCAGCCTCACGAAGCAGGCGTGCGAACCGCTCGGGGTCAAGCCCCGGGACGCGGACCGCTCCAAGAACTTCTTCGCCCTGGGCCTGCTCTCGTGGATGTACACCCGCCCCGAGCGACCCACGCTGGATTGGATCGAGGCCAAGTTCGGCAAGAACGAGCTGGTGCGTGACGCGAACGTGGCGGCGTTCAAGGCTGGCCACGCGTTCGGCGAGACCGCAGAGCTCTTCGACCACCCCTACGAAGTGCGCCCCGCCCCGCAGAAGCCGGGCATCTACACGAACATCAACGGCAACACCGCGATGGCCTGGGGGCTCGTCGCGGCGAGCCAGCTCGCCAAGCTGCCGCTGTTCCTCGGGTCCTACCCGATCACCCCCGCCTCCGACATCCTCCACGAGCTGTCCAAGCACAAGAACTTCGGCGTGCGGACCCTCCAGGCGGAGGACGAGATCGCGGGAATCGGTGCCGCGCTCGGCGCCGCCTACGGGGGTCATCTCGGATGCACGACCACCAGCGGCCCGGGTGTGGCACTCAAGGCCGAGACCATCGGTCTGGCGATCAGCCTCGAGCTTCCGTTGCTGATCATCGACATCCAGCGGGGCGGTCCCTCCACCGGACTGCCGACCAAGACCGAGCAGGCCGACCTGCTGCTGGCCATGTACGGGCACCACGGCGAGTCACCGTTGCCGATCGTGGCCGCCTACAGCCCCTCGCACTGCTTCTTCGCGGCCATCGAGGCGGCACGAATCGCGCTCAAGTACCGCACGCCGGTGATGGTCCTCTCGGACGGGTACCTGGCGAACGGCGCCGAGCCGTGGTTGCTGCCCGACGTGTCGACGCTGCCCGACATCAGCGTCGAGTTCGCGACCACTCCGAACCACGTCGACGACGACGGCAAGGAGGTGTTCTGGCCCTACCTGCGTGACCCCGAGACGCTCGCCCGCCCGTGGGCGGTGCCCGGTACGCCGGGCCTGATGCACCGCATCGGGGGCATCGAGAAGGCCGACGGCAGCGGCAACATCTCCTACGACCCGGACAACCACGAGCGCATGGTCCGGCTACGGGCGGCCAAGGTGGCGGGGATCGCGAAGGACATCCCACCGGTCGAGGTGACCGGCGACGTCGCCGACGCGGACTTGCTGGTCGTCGGGTGGGGCTCGACCTGGGGAGCCATCAGCGGCGCGGTCGACCGGGTGCGAGCTCGTGGTCGGCGGATCGCCCAGGCGCATCTCGTGCACCTGAACCCCTTCCCGAGCGACCTCGGTGACGTGCTCCGTCGGTATCCCAAGGTGCTCTGCCCCGAGATGAACCTCGGGCAGCTCTCGAAGCTGCTCCGCGCCGAGTACCTCGTCGATGTCCGTTCGGTCAGCAAGGTGAAGGGCGTGCCCTTCACAGCCGGCGAGCTCGAGACCGCCATCCTGGAGACACTCGATGACTGACACCTCGGTCCCCACGACGACCCGCAAGGATTGGGCCAGCGATCAGGAGGTCCGCTGGTGCCCCGGGTGCGGTGACTACTCGATCCTCGCCGCGGTGCAGCTGCTCATGCCCGAGCTGGGAGTTCGGCGCGAGAACACGGTGTTCGTCTCGGGCATCGGCTGCGCCGCCCGGTTCCCCTACTACATGAACACCTACGGGCTCCACGGCATCCACGGCCGGGCCCCCGCCATCGCCACCGGTCTGGCCATGGCCCGCCCGGATCTCGACGTGTGGGTGGTGGGCGGTGACGGCGACATGCTGTCGATCGGTGGCAACCACCTGATTCACGCGCTGCGCCGGAACGTGAACATCAAGATCCTGATGTTCAACAACCAGATCTACGGGCTCACGAAGGGCCAGTACTCCCCGACCAGTGAAGTCGGCAAGGTCACCAAGTCCACCCCCTTCGGTTCGCTCGACACGCCGTTCAACCCGATCAGCGTGGCTCTCGGGGCCGAGGCCACCTTCGTGGCCCGCACCCACGACATGGATCGTCAGCACATGATGGAGACGTTCCGTCGAGCCCACGAGCACAAGGGCGCGGCGTTCATCGAGATCTACCAGAACTGCAACGTCTTCAACGACGGAGCCTTCGAGAGCATCACCGCCAAGTCGAACCGCGACGACATGCTCATCCCGCTCGAGCACGGCCAGCCCATCCGCTTCGGCAAGGAACGCGAGAAGGGTGTGATGCTCGGCACCGATGGCAGGTTGCACCTCGTCGAGGTGGCCGAGGTGGGCGAGGATCGCATCCTCGTGCACGACGAGAAGAACGACCGGGGTCTCGGGTTCATGCTGTCGCGGCTCTCGCACGGCCCGCACGAGCCCACGCCGATCGGCGTGTTCCGCGCCGTCGAACATCCCGAGTACGTCGAAGAGACCGACCGGCAGCTGCTCGCCGCGCAGAGCCAGAAGGGGCCGGGCGATCTCCGGGCGCTCCTGCACAGCGGCGCCACCTGGACCGTCGAGTAGACGAGCAGACCAGCTCGCTTCGCCGGGCTGTGCTGCGGGCGGGCGTCCTCAGCCCAGTGAGCGGAAGACCACGCCGGTAGCGGGTTTCGGGTGGAAGAAGGTCGTCTTCGGGGGCATGCGCTCGCCCCCGTGCGCGATCTCGACGATCTGCCTGACGGTCGCCGGCCGCAGCAGGACACCCGCGCTCGCCTCTCCCTTGCGCACCCGGTCGACGACCTGGCGGATGCCGTGCTGGTAGACGACGTCATGCGGTGGGAGCGGCCGGAGCGACGCCTCGAGACGGCAACTGTCCAGGTCGCGGGTCGAGGCCAACACCTCGGTCCTCGGTCGGAGAGCGACGGCCCCGCCCGGCTCGACCAGCACCAGGAATCCCTCCTGCTGCATACGCTCGACGACCCCGGGCCCCACCTCGACGGGCTCGCCGATCTCGAACGCCCACGAGAGAGCGCCGGCGACGTCGAAGCCAGCTGGCAGCCCGCACAGCAGGCGATGGATCGGCTGGACGCAGAGCTCGTCATCAGCGAGCTCCACGACCCAGGTCATGACTGCTGCCGGGCTGGAGGTGAGCTCACCGTGCGCAGCTCCCTCCCCCTGTTCGGCCAGGTAGCGCAGGGCGGTCTCGTAGCGGTGGTGCCCGTCGGCGATGACCACCGGCGCCCCCGAGACGGCCGCTCCGATGGCCTGTAGCCGCTGCTCGTCGGTCGTGCGCCACAGCGAGTGAGTGACTCCGTCGGCGTCGGTCCAGCGGGCCAGCGGGTCGCTGGTGGTGTCGAGCAGGTCGGTGAGGCCGGCGGTCGGGGAGAGGCCCCAGACGGCGGAGAGGTTCGCCCGGGTGGCTCGCTGGAGGGCCAAGCGGTCGCTCTTGGCCTTCGGCGTGGTGAGCTCGTGCGGGAGGATCGGCTGTCCACCGCCAGGAGGGGTCTCGCCCGGTGGGCTCAGTTCCAGCGCTCCGTAGACGCCGGTGGTGTGGCGCGCCCGACCGTGATCGTCGAGGTAGTCGACCCGGTAGACGTAGAAGCCGGGTTCCGGGTCCTGCAGGAGGGTGCCGTCATCGAGCCAGCGCCGGAAGGTCGCGGCCGCGTGCCGGTAGGCGTCCCCCTCGCCATCGGGGTGGGCGGGCAGGTCGACGTGGACCACGTTGGCGGGATGGCGGGCGGCGAGCGTGGCCCGCAGGTCGGGATCGATGACGTCATAGGGCGGCGCGGTGACGTCGGCCGGATCGATGCGGTCGAAGTCGTAGTGGATCCCGCGGAAGGGCTCGAATCGAGGCACCGCCCCTGTCTACCAGGCAGCGAGTGACCCGGCGGTCGGTGGGTGTGCCACGATCGCCCGGATGGGATGGGTGCTCGACCTCGACGGTGTCGTCTGGCTCGGGGATCAGCCGATCGACGGGGCGGCGGCGGCCGTGCGGGCGCTGCGGGAGGCAGGGCAGCGGGTCGTCTTCGTCACCAACATGTCCTATGGCCGGGTCGCCGATGTGGTGATCAAGCTCGCTGGCATGGGCATCGAGGCGGAGGGCGATGTCGTCACCTCCGCGTCGGCCGCGGGGTCCCTGGTTCAGCCGGGGGAGCGGGTGCTGGTGTGCGGCGGTCCGGGCCTGATCGAGGCCGTCGAGTCTCGAGGCGCGCTGGCCCTGCCAGCGGCGGAGCCGCCCCCCGGCGCAATGGTGGACGCCGTGGTGGTGGGCTACGACCCCGCGTTCGACTACGCGCGCATGACCGCGGCCGCCACCGCCGTTCGTCGAGGTGCCCGCCTGATCGCCTCGAACGACGATGCCACCTACCCGACGCCCCAGGGGCCGATCCCCGGCGGCGGCGCCATCCTGGCCTCGATCGAGCGGGCCACCGGGGTGACGGCGACGGTCGCCGGCAAGCCCCACCCGCCCATCTGCGAGCTCGTACGTCGACACGTGGGTGGGGAGGGCACCGTCGTGGGAGACCGCCCCGAGACCGACGGCCGGTTCGCGCGGGCGCTGGGATTCCGGTTCGCGCTGGTCCTCAGCGGGGTGACGACCGAGGAACAGCTCCCGGTGCAGCCGTCCCCGGACGTGATCGCCCGGGACCTGGCGAACCTCGTCCTCGGCGACGCTGACCGGGGAACGGCGGGCTTGCCCGGCACGGATCCGTTGCCGCGTGGCGGCGCCCGGTCCTAGCCTGCCCCCATGGCGAAGAATCCGGTGAAGAGCGCGCTGAAGGTCACGCAGCGCGCCCAGGATCGCCTCGAGGCGGCGGTACGCGAGGTGGCGAAGGCGACCGAAGAGCAGTCCGCTCAGCTCCAGCAGGCCCTGCAGGACCTCGTGCAGCGCAGCCGGGAGAACAGCGAGCGGGTGGCCGAGGCCGTCGACCGGCAGATCACGGCACAGCTCGCCGCGCTCGGCCTGGCCACGCAAGCCGACATCCGCCGGCTGGAGCGCAAGATCGAGGCATTGCAGGCGGGGGGTGCGGCGCCGGTGCCGCCACGTGTGGTGAAGAAGTCGGCCACGAAGAAGGCTGCCACCAAGAAGGTGGCCAGCAAGAAGGCTGCCAGCAAGAAGGTCGCGGTCGAGAGGCCCGCGGAGCCTCGCCAGTAGACCCGCCCGGGAACGACGGAGCACTCCCACGAGCACGCGCCGCCGCCTCGACGTGGAGCTCGTCCGCAGGAGCCTGGTGGCCAGCCGCGAGCAGGCGAGAGCGGTGATCTCCTCCGGGCGAGTGCTGGTCGGCGGGGCCCCGGCGGACAAGCCGTCCCGTCTGGTCGACGCGGGCGAAGCGATCCGGGTGCTCGGGGACGGGCCCCGCTACGTCAGCCGGGGGGGTGAGAAGCTCGAGGCGGCACTAGCGGGCTTCGCGCTCGATGTTACCGGCTGGCGGGTCCTGGATGCGGGCGCGTCCACCGGCGGATTCACCGACTGCCTGCTCCAGCACGGCGCGGCCCGGGTGGTGGCGCTCGACGTCGGCTACGGGCAGTTGCACGAACGGCTCCGTCACGATCCTCGGGTGGAGGTGATCGAGCGCACCAACGTGCGCTATGGGGACCCCGCAGCGCTGGGGGCTCCGTTCGACGCCGTGGTCGCGGATCTGTCGTTCATCTCGCTGCGCACGGTCGCCGGCACGCTGGTGGCCTGCACGGCACCGGGAGGTGAGCTGGTGCTACTCGTCAAGCCACAGTTCGAGGCGGGGCGGGTCGAGGCGGACCGCGGTCGGGGTGTGATCCGTGATCCGTCGGTGTGGCGCAGGGTGCTCGAGGACGTGATTGCCGCGTTCGCCGAGCGGGGAGCGATCATCATGGGCGCCATGGTGTCGCCGCTGCCTGGAGCCGAGGGCAACGTCGAGTTCTTCGTATGGCTCCGCAGCGCGGCCAGCCGCCCCGGTACGGACCTCTCGGGAGAGGTGCCCGGCCACCCGGAGGGCATCGATCTGGATCGGGTGATCGCCGACGCGGCCCGGCTCCGGAGCGGCTGATGGCCACCATCGCCTTCGTCGTCCATCACGACCGGCCGGACGCGGCGGAGCTCGCACGGGACACCGCGGCGTGGCTCGAGCAGGAGGGTCACGAGGTCCGCCTCACCGACGAGGACGCGGCGGTGGCGGGGCTCGACCCGACCGGGCACGGCCCGGAGCAGATCCTGTCGGGGCTCGACGCCGTCGTGAGTCTCGGTGGGGACGGCACGATGCTGCGGGCTGTGGCCATGGTGGCAGCCAGCGAGGTCCCGGTGATCGGGGTGAACCTTGGCCAGCTCGGGTACCTCACCGAAGTCGAGCCTGCCGGGCTGCGCCACGCGCTGGCCCGGTTTCTCAGCGGGGACTACGCCATCGAGCAACGCATGCTGCTCGCGGTGCAGCTCGACGTCGTCAGCTCCGGCTCGGTCACCGCCACCGAAGCCATCGCCTTGAACGACGCGGTGCTGGAGAAGACCCCTGGCGGGCACACCGTGCGTCTCGACGTGGAGATCGACGGCCGCTTCTTCACCCCGTACACCACCGACGGGCTCATCGTGGCCACACCGACCGGTTCGACCGCGTACGCCTTGTCGGTGCGGGGCCCGATCGTGGAGCCCACCCACCGGGCCGTGCTGCTCACCCCGGTCTCGCCGCACATGCTCTTCGATCGCACGCTGGTGCTCGAGCCGGACGCGCGCATACGGATCACCGTGGCGGGGGCCCGACCGGCCACGCTGTCGGTCGACGGCCGGGTCCTCGGTGAGCTCGCGGTGGGCGACTCGGTGACCTGCACCGCGTCGGAGCACGTGGCGAGGCTGGTGGTGTTCGGCCCCCGTGACTTCCACGGGATCCTGAAGGCGAAGTTCAAGCTCGGGGACCGCTGATGCTCGAGGAGCTCGCGGTGTCCGATCTCGGGGTGATCGAGCACGTCTCGCTGGTGCTCGGCTCGGGCATGACGGTGCTCACCGGTGAGACCGGGGCCGGCAAGACGATGCTCGTGGACGCCCTCGAGTTGCTGGTGGGTGGGCGGGCGGATCCAACCGTGGTGCGGCCGGGCGCTGCGGAAGCCGTTGTCGAGGGGCGCTTCCTCAGTGGCGACGAGGAGATCGTGCTCCGCCGGGTGATCCCCCGCGAGGGGCGCTCGCGCGCGTACGTGAACGGGCGCTTGGCTACCGTGTCGGAGCTCAGCGAGCTGGGTCGGGCGCTCGTCGATCTCCATGGCCAGCACGCCCACCAGTCGCTGCTGGCGGCCAGGGTACAACGGGGCGCGCTCGACCGGTTCGGCCAGGTCGACCTCTCCGCCCTCGCGGAGGCCCGGCAACGGTTGGCGCACATCGACGAACAGCTCGCCGCCCTCGGGGGTGACGAGCGTGAGCGGGCGCGCCTGGTCGACCTCCTGCGCTTCCAGGTGGCCGAGATCGACACGGCCGCGATCGTCGATCCGACCGAGGACGAGCAGCTCGAAGCGGAAGAGGATGTCCTCGCCGGCGCGCTCGAGCATCGGCAAGCGGCGGAGGCGGCCCTGACCTCGCTGTCCGGGGACGGCGGAGCCGTGGACGGGCTGGGTGCGGCAATCAGGGCCCTGGACGGGCGGGCGCCGTTCGCGCCGGTTGAACAGCGGCTGCGAGGCCTGGCCGCTGAACTGGCCGACGTGGCCAGCGATTTGCGGGCGACGCTCGAGCTGATCGAGGAGGACCCCGCCCGCCTCGAACAGGTGCGATCTCGCCGGAAGCTGCTGCACGACCTGCGGCGCAAGTACGGCGACACCCTGGCGGAGGTGCTGGCGTTCCGGGAGGAGGCCGGCTCTCGGCTGAACGCACTCATGGCTCGGGAGGCCACTGCCGCGAGGCTAGAGGCCGAGCGGCGAGCGGCGTGGGCGGCGGTGACCCGGGCCGAGCGGGCCGTCGGCCGGGCCCGCCGGCGGGCGGCGCCGGCTCTGGCCGAGGCGGTGCAGGCCAACCTGCGTGAGCTTGCCCTGGCGAAGGCCCGCCTGGAGGTCCAGGTGGGTGACGATCCCGGCGACGAGGTCACCATCCTGCTGTCGGCCAACCCGGGCTCACCGCCACTTCCGTTGTCGAAGGTCGCGTCGGGCGGTGAGCTGGCCCGCACCATGCTCGCGCTGCGACTGGTGCTCATCGAGGCCCCGGACACGCTGGTGTTCGACGAGGTCGACGCCGGCATCGGCGGGGAGGCGGCCACGGCGGTGGGACGGGCACTGGCCACGCTCGGTGACCGCCACCAGGTACTGGTGGTGACCCACCTTGCGCAGGTGGCCGCCGTGGCCGCTCGGCACGTCGTGGTCACGAAGCGGGTGCAGGGCGAGCAGACCTCGACCACCTTGCGTGAGGTCAGCGGCGAGGATCGGGCCGTCGAGCTGGCCCGGATGCTGTCGGGCTCGCCCGACTCCGAGTCGGCCCGCCAGCATGCCCGGGAGCTGCTCGGCACGGCGTAAGCACGCCGGGCGGTCGCCAGCGCCGGGCAGGGATCCAGCTGGCACCGGGGTGTGGTGCACCGGGATGCGCCGGGTCCTCGACCGAGCGCGTTAGGGTGAGGTCCCGTCCTGGATGACGCGGCCGAGGAGGACGGGGCAGTGACGAAGCACATCTTCGTGACCGGCGGGGTGGCCAGCTCGCTCGGCAAGGGGCTCACCGCGTCCTCCCTCGGTCGCCTCCTGCGCTCGCGGGGGCTGCGGGTCACCATGCAGAAGCTCGACCCGTACCTCAACGTCGACCCGGGCACGATGAACCCGTTCGAGCACGGGGAGGTGTTCGTGACCGACGACGGTGGCGAGACCGACCTCGACCTCGGTCACTACGAACGTTTCGTCGACGTGAGCTTGTCGCGGGACTCGAACGCCACGACCGGCTCGATCTACTCCGCGGTGATCGCGGCGGAGCGTCGTGGGGACTACCTCGGCAAGACCGTCCAGGTGATCCCCCACATCACCGACGAGATCAAGCGCCGGATCACCCGGCTGGCGGGCGACGAGGTCGACGTCGTGATCACCGAGATCGGCGGCACGGTGGGCGACATCGAGATCCTGCCGTTCCTGGAGGCCATCCGGCAGTTCCGCCTCGACGTGGGCCGCGAGAACGTGTGCTACGTGCACGTGACCCTGGTGCCGTTCATCGGGCCGTCAGGCGAGCAGAAGACCAAGCCCACTCAGCACTCGGTCACCGAGCTGCGTAGCCGGGGCATCCAGCCCGACGCCATCGTCTGCCGGAGCGAGAGCCCGATCTCGGCGGAGCTCAAGCGCAAGATCTCCAACCTCTGCGACGTGGAGGTGGGAGCGGTGGTCAACGCGGCCGACGCTCGCAGCCTCTACGAGATCCCCCTCGTGCTGCACGAGGAAGGTCTCGACGAGGTGGTCTGCAAGCTGCTCGGGTTCGGCGACCGCGACGTCGACCTGTCGTCGTGGGAGATCCTGATCGACCGGATCGAGACCGCCACCCGGCCGGTTCGGGTCGGCATCATCGGCAAGTACGTGAGCTTGCCCGACGCCTACCTGTCCGTCGTCGAGGCGCTCAAGCACGGCGGGTTCCACCACGGAGCGGCCATCGAGATCGACTGGATCCAAGCCGAACAGGTCGAGGGGCTGCTGGCCGATGGACGGTTGCGGGACCTCGACGGGATCGTCATCCCCGGTGGATTCGGCGAGCGAGGGGTCGAAGGCAAGATCGCGGCGGCCACCTATGCTCGCGAGCACGACCTGCCGTGCCTCGGGCTGTGCCTCGGGATGCAGGCCATGACGATCGACTTCGCTCGCAACGTGCTCGGGTTGGTCGATGCCAACTCGAGCGAGATCAACCCGCAGACCCCGCACCCGGTCATCGACCTCATGGAGAGCCAGCGGGACGTGACCGATCTGGGCGGCACCATGCGCCTCGGCGCCTATCCCGCGATGCTGCTGCCCGGCTCGCGGGTCGCGCAGGCCTACGGCAAGGAGGTGATCTCCGAACGCCATCGCCACCGGTACGAGTTCAATCCGAAGTACCGGGCGAAGTTCGAGGGATCGGGCTTCGTCTGCTCGGGTACCTCGCCCGACGGTCGGCTGGTCGAGTTCATCGAGCTCAGCGACCATCCCTTCTGGATCGGCACGCAAGCCCATCCGGAGTTCAAGAGCCGGCCCGACAATCCTGCCCCGCTGTTCCGCGAGTTCGTCGGTGCCGCCCTGGCACGCGCCGAAGGCCGGAACCCGCATCTGCTCTACCTTGACGAAGAGCGGGTCGCGGGCACCATCTGATCCCGTGACCGGGCCCCGCGGCACCGGCTTCCGCCCTCTGGGGGAGCGGACCCTGTACGAGGGCTCGGTGATCTCCCTGGCCATCGGCACCTTCGAGGCTCCCGACGGCCTTCGCTTCGAGCGGGAGATCGTCCACCATCCCGGAGCGGTGTCCGTGGTGGCCCTGCACGACGACGCACGGGTGGTGCTCCTGCGGCAGTTCCGGGCGCCCCTCGGGCGGGAGCTGCTCGAGATCCCGGCCGGCAAGCGCGACGTCGAGGGTGAACCGCCGGAGGTGACGGCGAGGCGGGAGTTGGAGGAGGAGACCGGGTTGCGCGCCGGCTCGCTCGAGAAGCTGGTGGAGTTCCACAACTCGGTCGGCTTCTCCGACGAGCATTCCCACGTGTTCCTGGCTCGGGGGCTCGAGTCAGTGGCGGTCGACCGGCAAGGCGTCGAGGAGCGACACATGACCATCGAGCTCGTCCCCCTCGACGAAGCCCTGGCCATGATCGACGCGGGCGTGATCACCGACGCCAAGACCGTCATCGGGTTGACCCTCGCCGCCCGCCGCCTTGGTCGCTGACCCTCCACCCGCACCGCCCGCACTCCCGCTCGAGGCGGAGGAGTTCCTCACGTGGCTGCTCGCCGAGCGAGGTCGATCCCCCAACACCCTGGCGGCCTACCGGCGAGACCTGCGGGCCTACTGTGGCTGGCTGGCCGAGCAGGCGATGCCTCTCGACGGCGTGGCCGAGCACGACATCAACCGCTACGTCGCCCACCTGCGCAATCTCGGACGAGCGCCCTCGTCGGTGGCTCGGGCACTGGTCGCGGTCCGGGCTCTTCACCGGTTCCTGGCCGAGGAAGGCCACCGGGAGGGTGACCCGGCCGCGGTCGTGGAGGTACCCCGGGTGCCCCGGGGGCTCCCGAAGGCGCTCACGGAGACGGAGGTGGAGCAGTTGCTGGCCCAGGTGGCCGGGGACGAACCTCCCGCTCGCCGGGACCGGGCGATCCTCGAGGTCCTCTACGGCACCGGGGTACGCATCTCCGAACTGGTCGGGCTGTCGCTCGGGGATCTCGACCTCGAGGGCGGGCTCATGCGGGTCTACGGAAAGGGGGCGAAGGAGCGGGTCGTGCCCCTCGGTCGCTTCGCCCGTGCCGCTCTCGAGGCGTGGCTGGGGGAGGGCGGGCGGGAGCGGCTGCTGCCGCAGCGCTGGTCCCGCCGTACGGATGCCGACGCGGTGTTCCTGAACCAGCGCGGCGCGCGGCTGTCACGCCAGGGCGCGTGGGGGATCGTGCGTCGCTATGGGGCGGCCGCGGGTCTCGGTGCCCGCCTCACTCCCCATGTGCTACGCCACTCCTGTGCCACCCACATGCTCGATCACGGTGCGGACATCCGCGCCGTGCAGGAGCTGCTCGGTCACGCCTCGCTCAGCACGACCCAGGTCTACACGTTGGTGTCGACCGAACGGTTGCGGGCCGTCTACGAATCGGCGCATCCACGCGCCAGACTCGAGGCGAGGGACTAGCCTGGTAGATCATGAGCCCAGACGCCGACCTGAGCAGTGAAGCCGAGACGACGATCCGTGCCGCGCTCGATGCCGAGGCGGCGCAGCTGCGCGCCCAGATCCGGGAGCTCGGCCGGGACGACTCCTCGCTGCAGTTCGACGACAACTTCGCCGACAGCGCGCAAGTGGCGGCGGAGCAAGGGGAATACCAGACCCTCGCCGCGCAGCTTCGTGAGCAGCTCGCGGACGTGGAGCGGGCCATCGAGAAGCTCGACGCAGGCACCTACGGGCGCTGCGAGGTCTGCGACCAGCCGATCGGTGAGGCCCGGCTCGAGGTGATGCCGGCCACGAGGTTCTGCATCGAGCACGCCGGCTGACACCCGGGGAGGGTCCGTGCTGCGCGCGATCCATCTCGCTCGCCGGTTCCTCGGGTCGCTGCGGCCCGGTGGCCCGCGCCGTTCGGACACCGAGTGGGCCGAGCGCTGGCTCTTGCCGGCGGAGCGAGATCTCTGGCGGAGGATGTGCAACGCGGACCGGCGCCATGCCGTCCGAGTCGCCCGCCGGGTGGAGACGGTGCTGGGAGACGGTGCCACCCGCTCGGTGCTCGCCGCCGCGCTCCTGCACGACGTCGGCAAGCTCGACGCCAACCTCCGCACCTACGGCCGGGTGGTGGCGACGCTCTCTGGGGCGGTTGTGCGGCGAGATCCGGACGTGATCGGCGACTGGACCCGGACCCGCGGTTTCACCCGGCGGGTGGGTCTGTACCTCCAGCACGACCGGCTCGGCGCTGACCTGCTGGCCCTGGCCGGCAGCGACCCGCTCACCGTCGCCTGGGCCCGGGAACACCACCGACCGCCGGACGAGTGGACCGTCCCCGCCGCGGTGGGCCAGGCCCTGCGGGACGCTGACGACGACTGACGGCCTGGATCCTCTTCCCGCTCGGGCGGGCTCTGGTCGGAGCCCAACCTCCCCAGTCGGGCGTTCTGGCAGGTCAAGCGCGTGCTGGGGCACGCGTTTGACCTGCCGGTTGGGGAGAGTGCGCGCTCTGGCTGGTGAAGCGCGTGCTGGGGCACGCGTTTGACCTGCCGGTTGGGGAGGGTGGGGGTTCGCCTGCGGGGAGGCGTCAGGAGCGGGGGACGAGACCCAGCGCCTCGCGGGCCCGAGCCAGCGTTGGTGCAGCCACCGCCCGAGCCTTCTCCGCCCCCTTGGCCAGGATCGCCGCGGTGCCACCCGGGTCCGCCAGCAGCTCCGCGTAGCGTTGCTGGATGGGCCGCAGCAGCTCGCAGACCAGCTCGGCGGCGTCCGCCTTGAGCGGTCCGTATCGGGTGTAGCGAGTGGCGATGGTCTCCGGCTCCTCACCGGTGATGGCGGCCATGATCGACAGCAGGTTCGACACCCCGGGCTTGGCCTCCGGGTCGAAACGGACCTCGGTCTCGGTGTCGGTGACCGCCCGCTTGATCTTGCGTTCCACGCTGGTGAGATCCTCGAGCACCAGGATGGTGCCCTGCGGCGAGTCCTCGGACTTGGACATCTTGCGGGTCGGGTGCTGCAGGTCCATGACCCGAGCACCCACCGTTGGGATCGCCGCTTCGGGGACCACGAAAACGTCGGTGCCGGCCCCGTAGCGGTGGTTGAAGCGGATGGCGAGGTCCCGGGCCAGCTCCAGGTGCTGGCGCTGGTCGTCGCCGACCGGGACCCGATCGGTGTCGTAGAGCAGGATGTCGGCAGCCATGAGTGCCGGGTACGTGAACAGGCCGGCGGACACGAACTCGGCCCCTTCGGACTTGTCCTTGAACTGAGTCATGCGACGCAGCTCACCGAAGGCTGCGGTGCACTCCAGGATCCAGGCCAGCTCGGTGTGCTCGGGGACGTGACTCTGGATGAACAGGGTGGCGACATCAGGATCGATACCGACGGCGAGGAGGACCTGGGCTAGCTCCAGCGTGCGGGCCCGCAGCTCGGTGGGATCCTGCGGGACGGTCAGGGCATGGAGGTCGACGACGCAGTAGAAGGAATCGGCTTCGTGTTGCTCGCGCACCCAGGAGCGCAGGGCACCGAGGAGGTTCCCGAGCTGCACGGCACCGGTGGGCTTGATGCCCGAGAAGACCCGCGTCATGCCGGTCATGCTACGGGGTGCCTCCGGCAGCCCTGAAACGGCTTGCGCTCGACGGTGATCCATCCGGGCTCCACTGGTCGGGTGGCGGGGGAGGATGCGCGCCGCCACCCGGCGGCGCCTCTATCGTGTGTGCGCGATGTCCTACGCCGTGCAGACCCCTGTGTTCGAAGGGCCCTTCGACCTGCTGCTGCACCTGATCCTGCGCGAGCAGGTCGATCTCTACGAGGTGCAGCTGGCGTCCATCGTGGATGCCTACCTGGCGGAGCTCGAGCGGATGGACGCGCTCGACCTGGAGGTGGCCACGGAGTTCCTCCTCATCGCGGCCACCCTGGTGGAGCTGAAGGCCAAGCGCCTGCTGCCTGATGAGCACGGGGTGGATCTCGACGACGAGCTGGCCTTGTGGGAGGAGCGCGACCTGCTGCTCGCCCGCCTGCTCGACTGCAAGACCTTCAAGGACGCGGCCAAGGTCCTCGGTGCCCTGGCGGCGGATGCGGGCCGCTCGTACCCGCGACGGGCTGGCCTCGAAGAGCGCTTCCTGGAGCTGACCCCGGACCTGTTGGCCGGCATCGACGGCCACGACCTGCACGCCGCGTACCTACGGGCCACCGCACCGCGGCCGACCCCGGTGGTCGACCTGAGCCACGTCGGTGCCATCAGGGTGAGCGTCAGCGACGCGGTCGAGGAGCTGCTCGACGAGCTGCCCCGGGCCGGGCGGGTGACGTTCCGCCAGCTCACCGCGAGCCTCGTGGACCGGGTCGAGGTCGTGGTGCGGTTCCTCGCGGTGCTCGAGTTGTACAAGCAGGGTCTGATCGAGATCGAGCAGGCCCGCTCGTTCGGTGACATCGAGATCCTGTGGATCGCCTCGCCCATGGTTCGGGCCGCGGATCTCGCCGCCATCGACGTCTACGAGGGCTGATGACCTCCAACACCCGGCGTGCCGTCGAGGCCATCCTCATGGTTGCCGACCAGCCGGTCGACCCCCATCTGCTGGCCCAGGTCACCGAGACCAGCCCGACCGAGATCGACGAGCTGCTGCGGGCCCTCGCTGCGGAGTACGAGCAGCACGAGCGGGGGTTCGTGCTCGCCAACGTGGCGGGCGGCTGGCGTTTCCAGACCCACCCCGACCTGGCGGCCTACGTCGAGCGGTTCGTCCTGGAGGGGCAGACCGCGAGGTTGTCGGCGGCAGCGCTCGAGACGTTGGCCATCGTGGCCTACAAGCAACCGATCTCCCGCGCCCAGATCGCAGCCATCCGGGGGGTCAACGTGGACGGCGTGGTGCGCACGCTCGAGCAACGTGGCTACATCGCCGAGGTGGGGCGTGACCCTGGTCCCGGCCAGCCCGTGCTGTTCGGCACCACCGACCTGTTCCTCGAGCGGCTGGGCCTGGCCACCATCGAGGACCTCCCCCCGATCGCCGATTTCGTGCCCGGGCCCGAGGTGGTCGAGGCCCTCGAGGCCGGCCTGCGGGCCGATACCGCCACCGGTGGGTCGGAGCGTCGCGACGAAGCGGCGGCCGCCTGGGCGGACGAGGAGCTGGCAGGGTCCGCTGGGGAGGTTCTCGGCGGCGGCTCCGAGCCGTCCTGAGCCGTGGGCTCCGCTGGACGCGACGGCGGCGATCGCCTCCAGAAGGTCCTCGCCCGGACGGGACTCGGCAGCCGCCGGGCCTGCGAGGAGCTGATCGCCGCCGGCCGGGTGACCGTGAACGGTGAGGTGGCGGAGCTGGGCCGGAGGGTCGACGTGGACCACGACCGTATCGAGGTCGACGGCGTGCCGGTGTCGGTCCGGCCCGGTCTCGTCTACTACCTCCTGAACAAGCCACGAGGGGTGGTGAGCACCGCCGATGACCCCCAGGGACGACGAACGGTCGTCAGTCTCGTGCCTGCCGAGCCGCGGGTGCACCCGGTGGGACGACTCGACGCGGACACGGAGGGCCTGCTGATCCTGACCAACGACGGGGAGCTGACCTACCGGCTCACCCACCCCCGTTTCGGCGTGGAGAAGGAGTACCTGGCGCAGGTCGCGGGCACGCCCTCCCGCCAGGCCCTCCGCCGGCTCCGGGAAGGCGTCGAGCTCGACGACGGCCCGACCGCCCCCGCCCGGGTCGCGCTGGTGGCCCCCAATCTGCTGCGCATCACCATCCACGAAGGACGCAACCGGCAGGTCCGGCGCATGTGCGACGCCATCGGGCATCCGGTGGAGCGCCTGGTGCGCTCCCGTATCGGCCCGATCACCGATCGCAAGCTGCGACCCGGGACGTGGCGGGAGCTGACCCCGGCCGAGGTGCGGGCCCTCGAGCGAGCCGCCTCGGTGTCACCTGGTGAGGGTGGAGGCTCGCGGGCGGGGCGCGCACGCCCGCGCCAGTAGCATCGGTGCCGATGCCCACCGTCCGAGCGCTCCGCGGGGCCACCACGGTCGACGAAGACACCGAAGAGCAGATCTTCGACCGAGTCATCGCGCTCCTCACGGCCATGTTCGATCGCAACGGCATCGACAAGGGCGACCTGATCAGTGTGATCTTCACCGCCACCGATGACATCCACGCGGCGTTCCCTGCAGCGGCGGCCCGCAAGTTCGGGCTCGGGGACGTGCCGCTGCTCTGCGCTCGGGAGCTCGATATCGACGGGGGCACACCCCGCTGCATCCGGGTCCTCATGCACCTGACCACCGACCGGTCGCGCGGCGAGCTGCACCACGTCTACCTCGAAGGGGCCAGCAACCTCCGTGACGACCTCCCGGCCTGAGATGGAGGAGCGCCGCCGTGCGGGTGTCGTAGGCACCGGGCTGATCGGCGGGTCGATCGCGCTCGCCCTGCGTGCTCGGGGATGGCACGTCACCGGCTACGACCGGAACCCGCGCGCCGCCCGGCGGGCGCTCGAGCTGGGTGCGCTCGACCAGGTGGGGCACGACCCCGGGGCCGAGGTGACCTTCATCGCCACGCCGGTGGGCACCATCCCGGCCGCAGTGGCCGAGGCGCTGGCCTCCACCAGCGGGCTGGTCACCGACGTGGGCAGCGTGAAGGGACCGATGCTCGACCTGATGGCCGACCCCCGCTATGTGGGCGGCCACCCGATGGCCGGCTCGGAGCTCGAGGGCGTCGACGGGGCGCGGGCCGATCTGTTCGAAGGGGCCACGTGGGTCCTCACCCCCGTGGCCGGCACCGATGACGCCGCGTACGCGGCGATCCGGTCGGTCATCAGCTCCTTCGGAGCCGAGGTGGTGAGCGTCCCCCCAGAGCGTCACGACACCATGGTGGCGGTGGTCTCGCACATCCCCCACCTCACGGCCGCCACCCTCATGCGGCTGGCGGACCAGCGGGCCAGCGAGCATCGGGCCTTGCTGCGCCTGGCGGCAGGAGGGTTCCGAGACATGACACGGATCGCGGCGGGCCATCCCGGTATCTGGCCCGACATCTGCGCCGAGAACCGAGCCGCCATCGTCGACGAGCTCGATCGGCTCGTGGATGCGCTCACCGAGCTCCGGCACCTGGTGGACAAGGGGGAACGGGCGGAGCTGGTGGCGATCCTCCAGCGAGCCCGGGAGGCTCGCCTGGCGCTGCCCGTCCGGTACGCTCGCCCCGACGAGCTGGCCGAGCTGCGGGTGCCGATCCCGGATCGCACCGGTGTGCTGGCCGAGATCACCACCCTCGCAACCGATCTCGACGTCAGCATCGCCGACATCGAGATCGCCCACTCGGCCGAGGGACCACAAGGTCTGCTCATCCTGCTGGTCGAGGCGGAGCTGGCGGATCGACTGCACGACGGCCTGGTGGCCATGGGGTACCGGCCGTCGGTGCACCGCCTCCCGTGAGCGAGCCCTACGCGGTCCGACCGCTGGATGCACCGCCGGACGCGACGATCGCCCTGCCCGGCTCCAAGAGCCTGACCAACCGTGCCCTGCTCTGCGCGGGGCTGGCATCGGGAGAGAGCGCGTTGCCCGGTGCGCTGCTGGCGGATGACACCGAGGCGATGATGGAGTGCCTCGGGCGGCTCGGGGTGCGGCTCCGGTGGGCAGACGGCGCGGAAGACGGCGCGACGGACCTCCGGGTGATCGGGGTGGACGCAACGCTGCCCGGTCACCCCGTGGAGCTGTACGCCCGGCTCAGTGGCACGACCTCCCGCTTCCTGCTGGCCGTGCTGGGAGCGGGCGGCGGGCCGTTCACCCTCGACGGCGCCCCGCCGCTCCGTGCCCGCCCGATGGCCGACGGCATCAGCGCGCTACGGGCGCTCGGTGTCGAGGTGGTCGAGCGGGAGCAGTCCGGTCATCTCCCGGTCACGGTGCACGGCCCGCCCCGGGCAGCAGCGACCGTGGTGCCGGGTGACGTGTCGAGCCAGTTCCTCTCAGGCCTGCTGCTCGCGGCCCCCTGCTACCCGGGAGGGCTCGGTCTCGAGGTCTCGACCCCGCTGGTGTCGGTGCCCTACGTCGACATGACCGTCGCGGTGATGGAGGCGTTCGGCGCGACCGTCCACCGACCAGGGCCCGGTCGCTTCACGGTCGAGCCCGGCGGCTACCGCGCCACCCGCTACCCGATCGAGCCGGACGCCTCCGCGGCGTCCTACTTCTTCGCCGCGGCGGTGATCAGCGGGGGGCGGGTGCGGGTGCCCGGTCTGTCGCGGTCGTCGCTCCAGGGCGATGTCGGGTTCCTGGAGGTGCTCGAGCAGATGGGCGCCGCGGTGACCTGGTACGACGGCGGGGTGGAGGTCGCTGCCGGGGGCTCCCTGCGGGGCCTCACCGTGGACCTCCGTGACCTCTCCGACATCGCGCCGACGCTGGCTGTCACCGCAGTCTTCGCCGAGTCGCCGACGGAGATCACCGGCATCGGGTTCATCAGGGCCAAGGAGACCGATCGCATCGCGGCCGTGGTACGAGAGCTGGGGCGGGCCGGGATCGAGGCCCGCGAGACGAGCGACGGGATGGTGATCAACCCGGGCGTGCCGCGGCCCGCGGTCATCGAGACCTACGACGACCACCGGATGGCCATGAGCTTCGCCTTGCTCGGGCTGCGGGTCCCGGGGATCGAGATCGCCGATCCCGGGTGCGTGGCGAAGACCTTTCCCCGGTACTTCGAGGTGTTGGAGCAGTTGCGAGGCGGTCCGGGCGCACGGGGTAGCTTGACGAGCCGATGAGGGTGATCGCCATCGACGGTCCCGCGGGGTCGGGGAAGTCCACCGTGGCCCGGGCCTTGGCCCAGAAGCTCGGTCTCGACTACCTGGACACCGGGGCCATGTACCGAGCCGTGACCTTCGCCGCGCTGCGGCGGGGCATCGATCCAGACGACGGGGAGCGGGTGGCACGCGTGGCCGAGGACTGCGAGCTGGAGATGGATGACGACGGGACGGTCCGGGTCGATGGCGCCGACGCGACCATCGAGATCCGGGGGCCCGAGGTCACCCGAGCGGTGAGCATCGTGGCCGCCAATCCCGGTGTGCGGGAGCAGATGCGCCGCCGGCAGCGAGCCTGGGCCGAGCGGCGCGGGGGTGGTGTCATCGAGGGCCGGGACATCGGCACGGTGGTCTTCCCGGACGCCGAGCTGAAGGTGTACCTCGATGCGCGCCCCGAGGTGCGAGCGTCCCGGCGGTCGAAGGAGGTCTCCGACCTCAGCTACGAGACGGTGGCCGCGGACCTCGCCCGGCGTGACGCGCTCGACCAGGGACGGGCGCACGACCCCCTGCGAGAGGCGCCGAACGCCTTCGTGGTCGATACCTCGGAGCTCGGCGTGGACGAGATCGTCGAGCGGGTGATGGAGAGGTTGGCGTGAGCGACGAAGCGCAGGGATCGCATCGCCGACCGGCCATCGAGAAGGTCAAGGCCGACCGGGAGATCATCATCCCGGAGGGTCACCGGCGCGGCGAACAGATGACCTTAGGCCAGCGGGTGATGTACCGCTTCCTGTGGTGGGTGGTGCAGATCGTGGCCCGCACGTACTTCCGGCTGTCGATCACCGGCCAGCACAAGGTGCCCGCCAGCGGCGCGTTCATCGTCTCGCCCATCCATCGCTCGAACCTCGACACCCCGGTGGTGGCAGCGATCACCCGGCGGCGCCTCCGGTACATGGGGAAGGAATCGCTCTGGAAGAGCCGTTTCGGGGCGTGGTTCCTCACCACCGCGGGCGGCTTCCCGGTGGAGCGGGCCTCGGCCGATCGGGCTGCGCTGCGAGCCTCGCTGGAGGTCCTAGAACGGGGTGAGCCCCTGGTGATGTTCCCCGAAGGCACCCGCCAGTTCGGACCCACCGTGCAGGAGATGTTCGAGGGACCGGCGTACCTGGCGATCCGCACCCAGTGCCCGATCGTGCCGGTCGGCATCGGAGGCACCGAGCGGGCGCTGGGCAAGGGCATGAAGTTCCCGCGGCCGGCGAAGATCGCCATCGTCGTCGGCGATCCGCTCATGCCCCCTCCGAAGGGGGAGAGCGGTCGGGTGTCACGCCGGGCCACCCGGGAGCTGACTGCCCGCCTGGGTGAGGAGATCCAGCGGCTCTTCGACGAGGCGCAGGCCCGCGCCGGGCACCCGAACCCGGTGTCCGGGTAGCGCACCGGCCAGGGGCGTTCAAAACAGGCGCGCCTGGCGGGTCAGCTCACGCACGAGGGGCTCGAAGTGCTCGAGCGGCAACGTGTCGTAGCCCGGGTCGAATGCGGTCTGGTCCCACTGGTCTGCGAACTGCTCGGCCAAGGCGAAGGTCTCAGGGTCGAGTTCGGCCCGGTGGCGTTCGCGGGCGTCCGGGTCCCCTCCGAAGTGGTGGTAGTAGTGCCGGCCCTGGAAGTCCTGGTGGACCCGGATCATGTCGTAGACCGCCGGGCGGACATAGGGCCGGATCATCTCTGCGGCGATCGCCGGGTGGTTGGGCACGCTGATCGCCTTGCCCGCGTCGTGCATCAGCGATGCGAAGACCACCTCGGGATCGGCGCCGTCGCGCTCGGCCCGGGTGGCGGTCTGCAGGCAGTGGGTGAGCTGGTCCGTGGCGAAGCCGTCGGTGATCGAGGACAGGGAGCGGAGCAGGTCGAGCATGCGATCGGCGACGCGTGCCTGGTTCTTCGCGGTCTCGGCCCCGATCACCGCCCACTGCTCGGCCGTGGAGCGGTCCATGCGGGTGAAGCTGGTTTCGGCCATGCCCCACAGTGTCGCGCCGCTACCCGGCGAGCAGTACCCCGAGGAACGTCGCCCCAAGCGCGGCGGCCAGGCTGACCGCTCCCCAGGCGGCGAGCGCGGCCCGGGACCGGGCTCCGGCATGGAGGGCCGCGCCCACACCCGAAGCCGCCACGACCACCAGCTTGAGACCGAGGGTGACGTGGTAGGCGGTGGTACGGCTGCCGACGTCGATGGCCAGCAGGTTCCAGACACCGGTGACCACCAACACCGCGAAGGCCACCCACGCGATCCGGTTGAAGCGGCGGGCGACGGCTCGGGGAGCGTCCGGGCCGAGCTGTCGGACGGTCGGGACGAGACCGGCGAGGGTGAGTTGCCCGCCGACCCAGACAGTCGCGGCGAGCACGTGGAGGAACAGGCGGACGGTCGTCCAGTCGACGGGGAGCACGGTCAGGCGAGGGAGGCGAGGACGTCGCTGGCCCGCACCCGGCGGTCGTCGACCCCGGGCCGATTCGCGGGGGAGCCGCCCAGGGCGAAGGTGGCGAAGGAGTCGATGGCTGCGAGCAGCTCCCGCAGGTTCCGCGGCGGGGGGAAGTACTCGTCCTCGTCCGTGAATCGGACCTCCTCCACCCCGCCGGTGGGGGCTAGGTGGGCGATCACGGCATCGACGAGGTCCTCGGGGGCGGAGGCGCCGGCCGTCACGCCGACCACGCCACGCAGGTCGGCAGGTAGTTCCTCCGGACCGTTGACCCGGTGGACTCGGGGGCAGCCTGCGGCCCGGGCGATGCTCTCCAGGGCCCGGGTGTTCGACGAGTTGGCGGAGCCGATGATCACCACCGCATCGCACCGAGGAGCGATCTGCATCAGCGCCGATTGGCGGTTGGTGGTGGCGAAGCACAGGTCGGAACGACCTGGCATCCACACGTCGGGGAACCGGCGGCGGGTGGCATCGGCCACATCGGACCAGTCGCGGTGGCTGAGGGTGGTCTGGGCCAGCAGCGCGACCGGTTGTTCGAACTCGGGGAGGGCATCGACCTCTTCGACCGTCTCGACCCGGTGGATGGCTTCCGGGGCCACGGCCATGGTGCCAACCGCCTCTTCATGTCCCTCGTGGCCGACGTAGACGATGCGGTAGCCCTTCCCGGCTCGGACCTTCACCTCGTGATGCACCTTGGTGACCAGCGGGCAGACCGCGTCGACGACGTAGCGTCCACTGGCTCGCGCCGCCTCCACGACCTCCGGTGCGGAGCCGTGAGCGGACAGCATGACCGGCCGACCGGGAGGTACGTCGGCGATGTCGTCGACGAAGATCACCCCGAGGTCCTCGAAGCGCTGCACCACCCGCTGGTTGTGGACGATCTCGTGGTAGCAGTACACGGGCGGCTCGAAGGCTCGCACCATCCACGCCAGGGCCTTGATGGCCATCTCCACCCCCGCACAGAACCCGCGGGGCGCGGCCAGCAGCACCCGCTCGACCGTCGAGTCAGGGGGGTCGGCTCGTAGGGTGTTCATGGTCCGCCCAGGCTACCGGGGGCGCGCTCGGCGCCAGTACCCTGACGGGCCTGTGTCCGCCCCTCGTGTCGTCGCGGTAGCGCCCGCCTCGCCGGCGGCGGTCGCCGGTGTGCTGCCCGGTGATGAGATCCTGGCGCTGAACGGCGAGCGCCCTCGGGATGTCATCTCCTACCAACTGCTCGCCGAGGAGCCGGAGATCCTCCTCGACGTGAACCGTGGAGGGCTTGAGCTCACGCTCGAGGTTCGCAAGCGCGTCGGTGAGCCTCTCGGGGTCGAGCTGCACGCCGCGCTGTTCGACCAGGTGCGCACCTGTGACAACCACTGCGAGTTCTGCTTCATCTACCAGCTGCCCCGGGGGCTGCGTGAGAGCCTCTACGTCAAGGACGACGACTACCGGCTCTCGTTCCTGTACGGCAACTTCACCACCCTGACCCGCTTCACGGAGGCCGACCTCGAGCGAGTGGTGGCCGAGCGGCTCTCCCCCCTGCACGTGAGCATCCACACCACCGACCCGCAGCGGCGGGCGGAGATCCTCCGCAACCGCCGCGGGGCCACCAGCCTGCGGTGGCTGCGGGCACTGCTCGATCACGGGATCGAGGTCCACGGCCAGATCGTGGTGTGTCCGGGGGTGAACGACGGTGACGTGCTCGACGACACACTCGCGGGTGTTCTCGACCAGTACCCGGAGTTGGCGACGGTGTGCGTCGTGCCGCTCGGGGTGTCGAGATACAACACCGAGGCCCGGATGCGGGCCCACACCCCCGCCGAGGCCGGCGCGGTGCTGGCCGCGGTGCACGACTGGCAGGAGGTCTACCGCGCGGTGCTCGGCCGGCGGCTGGTGTTCGCAGCCGACGAGTACTACCTGCTCGCCGGTGAGCCGTTCCCACCCGCCGAGGCCTACGAGGGCTTCCCGATGCACGAGGACGGCGTGGGCATGGCTCGGGCGTTCGAGTTGGAGTTCGACGGCGCGGGTGCCCGACCGACGGCCGCCCGTAGTGGGTTCTTCGCCTGGGTGGAGGGCGCACCCCCCGACGGGTACCGGGCTTCCCGCCGCGGGGAGTCGGCGGGGGAGGAGCTGCCCATGGGGCCCGGCGCGCCCGTCGGGGTGATCACCGGCACCTACGGCGCCCGGGTGCTCGAGCCGATCATCGCCCGCCTGGGGCGGGGAGACGTGCGGATCGTCGAGGTCCGCAACGAGTTCTTCGGGGGCAACACGGGCGTGGCCGGCCTGCTCGTCGGCGCGGACATCCACCGGGCGCTGCGGCGCCAGCCCGCCGGCCACCGGTACCTCCTGCCGGACGTGTGCCTCTCACGGGGACGGTTCCTCGACGGGACCACGCCCAACCAGCTACCCCGACCGGTCGAGGTGGTGGCCACGAACGGAGCGGCACTGCGTGCCGCCCTGGAGGGCTGACGTGGCCCTCCCGATCGTGGCCGTCGTCGGCCGCCCGAACGTGGGCAAGTCCACGCTGTTCAACCGCATCATCGGGCGCCGGGAGGCCATCGTGGAGGAGAAGCCCGGTGTGACCCGCGACCGCAAGGCGCTCGAGGCGGAATGGCGGGGCAGGCGCTTCCTGCTCGTCGACACCGGCGGTTGGCTGCCGGGCGGCAGCCCCCTGGACGAGAAGGTGAGCCGCCAGAGCGAGCGGGCGGTGCGTGAGGCGGCGGTGGTGCTCCTGGTGGTCGACACCACCGTCGGCATCGTCGAAGAGGACGCCCGGGTGGCCGAGCTGCTCCGCCGCAGCGGCGCCACGGTCCTGGTGGTCGCCAACAAGGTCGATGACGAGAAGCGGGAGCCGGCGATCTGGGAGTTCGTCGCGCTCGGCCTCGGCGCGCCGTGGCCGGTCAGCGCGCTCCACGGCCGGGGGACGGGGGACCTGCTCGACGAGGTCGTGCGCCACCTGCCCGCCCCCGAGCCGGCCGGCGGGGAGGCATCCGAGAAGCCGGCGGGGAGCAGCGCCGGTGGCGATGAGGCGGCACGGGTGTTCTCCGTGGCCATCGTCGGCCGGCCCAACGTGGGCAAGTCGACGCTGTTCAACCGACTGATCGGCGACGAGCGGGCGGTCGTGCACGACCTGCCCGGCACCACCCGGGACACGATCGACACCGTGGTCGAGACCCCCGACGGGCCGGTGCGCTTCGTCGACACCGCGGGCATGCGGCGCCGGGCCCGCATCGATGAGGGCACCGAGTACTACTCACTGGTCCGGGCCCTGCAGGCCATCGATCGCTCGGACGTGGCGCTGCTGGTCATCGATGCTACGGAAGGGGTCACCCACCAGGATCAACGGCTGGCCGAACGGATCGACGCCGCGGGTTGCCCGATCGTCGTGCTGCTCAACAAGTGGGAGACCCTCGATGCCGAACGCCGCGAGGAGGTGCTTGCCGAGGTCGGCCACAAGCTGCGCTTCCTCGGTGAGGCACCGGTGTTGAAGATCAGCGCGAAGACTGGCAAAGGGGTACATCGCCTGCTCCCGGCGCTGGCGGGGGCGATCGAGGACTACCACCGGCGCATTCCGACCAGGAAGGTGAACGAGGTGATCCGAGCCGCGCAGGCGGCCCAGCCCGCGCCGCACGGCGCCCGGGTCCTGTACGCGACGCAGGGTGCCGTCGACCCGCCGACGTTCACCCTGTTCGCCAACCGTGAGCTGCCGGCGTCGTACCTGCGGTACCTGGAACGCAAGCTCCGGGAGGGCTGCGACCTCGGGAGCACGCCGCTGAAGCTGCGGGTGCGTCGCCGCACCTCCTGATCCGCCTGGGTCACCGCTCCGCTTGGCATACACCGAGAGGCACCGAGGATGATGCAAGTACACAGCGTTCTGTCACGGGTTCTCAACCGGTCGCTACCGGGCCCTCAGTACGATGTTGCGCACCATGGACCAGTTGCTCTTGGGTCTCGTGTCCCTCGGGAGCATCGTGGCGGCGGCGGTGTGGGGCCGGTCGGCGCGGTACCGCGAGAAGCTCTACCAGCGGCTCCAGCGCGAGTCGGGTGACGCTGACCTCAAGGCGCTCGCGCTCTCGGACTTCCGCAAGGACCTGCACACCACCATCCTCTACGCCGTGCTCGCGCTCGCGGCCGGGGCGGGCGCGGTGGCGGGGCGCAGCGCCGGCGCGATCCTGCTCGCGGTGATGCTCGTGCCCATCGCCATCTCGCTGGTGTTCGGCCGCAACTTCGTGAACGAGGCGCGACTCGAGCACAGCCGGTCGGAGCTCGAGCGGCGAGCCCAGGAGGTCCTCGTGCAGGAGGATCTCGCACCCCGCCGCTGGGCGGCGCGCCTGGCACCCGAGGAGCTGCCCGACTTCCCCGGCTTCGAAGTGGGCAGGGTCTACCAGGCGGGCGCAGGGCTGATGGCCGGGGACTTCTACGACGTGTTCCGCCCGGCGGACACCCGCTTGGCGGCGGTCATCGGGGATGTGGCCGGCCAGGGCATCGAACCGGCCATCACCGCGTTCCAGGCCAAGTACCTGCTGCGGGTGTTCCTCCGGCAGTACCGCGACCCCGCGCAGGCGCTGGAGGAGCTGAACCGGCAGATGTCCGCGATGGGACGCGGTGAGGAGTTCATCTCGCTGTGTGTCGTGTTGTTCGACACGCAGGCGGGGACGCTGCGCTACGCCTCGGCCGGGCACCCCGCCGCGTGGTTGTGGCACGAGCGCGAGGTCCGCCCGCTGCGAGCCACCGGCCCGCTGCTCATGCTTGATCCGGCCGCCACCTTCATCAGCCGTGAGATCCCCCTCGAACCGAACGACCTGTGCCTGCTCTACACCGACGGCCTCTCCGAGGTGCGCTCGGGCAGCCAGCTCTTCGGCGAGGAGCGCATCGCGAACGCGCTCAGACGTGATCCCGGCGTATCGCCGGACGTACTGTGCAAGTCGTTGCTCGAGGCCGCCCGTGACTTCTCGAGCGGCCCCATCAACGATGACGTCGCCATCCTCGCGATCCGCCGAGCCTGAACCGACCGCCTCGGGCGGGACGCCGGGTAGCCACCCGGAGCACCTCGCGGCCCTGGCCGCGCTGGCGCGCCGGGGCAACCTGGCCACCGGAGCCGCGAAGCTGGCCGAGCAGGGCAAGCTGTTCGTCCGCGACCGGCTCGACCTGTTGCTCGATCCGGGCTCCTTCGTGGAGGACGGCCTGCTCGCGAACGCGGTCGCGGAAGGGCTGCCCGCGGACGGGGTGGTCACCGGCAGCGGGACCATCGACGGCCGGCCCGTGTACGTGATGGCCAACGACTCCACGGTCAAGGCGGGTTCGTGGGGTGCGCGGACGGTCGAGAAGATCGTGCGGCTGACCGAGGCCGCGTTGCGAGACGAGCTGCCGGTGTTCTGGTTGGTGGACTCGGCGGGCGCGCGCATCACCGATCAGGTCGAGCTGTTCCCCGGTCGGCGCGGAGCGGGGCGGATCTTCCACAACCAGGTCAAGCTCTCGGGTCGGGTACCGCAGATCTGCTGCCTGTTCGGACCGTCCGCGGCTGGAGGGGCATACATCCCGGCCTTCTGCGACATCGTGGTCATGGTCGAGGGGAACGCCTCGATGTACCTCGGCTCTCCTCGGATGGCGGAGATGGTGGTGGGGGAGATCACCACCTTGGAGGAGATGGGCGGTGCTCGCCTGCACGCCACGGTCTCGGGCTGTGGCGACAACCTGGCGGTCGATGATGTGGATGCGATCGACCAGGCCAAGGCGTACTTCTCGTACCTGCCGCAGAACTGGCGGGAGGCGCCCCCGCGCTACGAGGTCCGGCCCCCGCTCGAGGTCCTGGACCGCAACGTCGTGCCGGACCAGGACGCGCGCGGCTACGACATGCACGAGGTGATCGACCGGCTGGTCGACCACGAGAGCTTCTTCGAGGTCAAGCCCCTCTTCGCCCCCGAGATCATCGTGGGCTTCGGGCTCCTCGAAGGTTCGCCGGTGGGGATCGTGGCGAACAATCCCATGCACAAGGGAGGCGTGCTGTTCGTCGACTCCGCGGACAAGGCGGCCCGGTTCGTGTGGTGCTGTGACGCCTTCAACATCCCGCTCGTCTTCCTCGCCGACGTGCCGGGTTTCATGGTCGGCACCGAGGTCGAGCGCCAGGGCATCATCCGTCACGGGGCGAAGATGATCACCGCGGTGTCGGAAGCGACCGTGCCGAAGGTGTCCGTGATCGTGCGCAAGGCATATGGCGCGGGCCTCTACGCCATGGCAGGACCGGCGTTCGATCCCGTGGCGACCCTCGCGCTGCCGACCGCCAGGATCGCGGTGATGGGCCCCGAGGCGGCGGTCAACGCGGTCTTCGCCAACAAGATCTCGGCCATCGAGGACCCGGTCGAGCGCGAGGAGTTCGTGCGGCACCAGCGGCAGGTGTACGAGGCGGATGTCGATCTGGTGCGGCTAGCGTCCGAGCTGGTGGTCGACGCGGTGGTCGACTTCCCTGAGCTGCGCGACGAGATCGCTCGTCGCCTGGCCCGGGCGGCCGGCAAGAGCCGTGCCTTCAGCGAGCGCCGCCACGGCGTGCCCCCGGTGTGAGGTCGGGCAGCATGCCCTGGTGCGACGACTGCTCGAAGTTCTGGAACCCGAACAGCCTTTCTCCCGACGGCACCTGCCCCACCTGCGGTCGGGTGATCGGGGAACCACCCGACACCCACGTGCCCTGGCACTTCTGGATCCTGGTCGCGGCTGCGGTGGTCTACCTCGGCTGGCGGGTCGTCCAGGGCATCGAGTGGCTGCTGTCGTAGCGCTCGGCAGAGCGGGATCGTCGCCAGCGTGTACGGGCGGTTCGACCCCTCCCGGCGGCACAGTAGAGTGGCTGCTCGACGGGCTGTGGCGCAGCTTGGTTAGCGCGTCGGTCTGGGGGACCGAAGGTCGTGGGTTCAAATCCCGCCAGCCCGACCAGAGGGACCGCCCCTGCGTCGCACGGGTCAGGCGATCGCGGAGAGCGGGCGCGGTTCGGTGAGCCGTTTCGGAGCAGGGGAGCTGATGGGCGAGAAGCTGGCCAAAGACGGCGCGCCCGCCGAGACCGCGGTGGAGGCCTCGGCCGGGATCCGGGCGGTGCGGCTGGAGAAGCTGGCTGCGCTCCGGGCCCGGGGCGTCGATCCGTACCCCTACCGCTTCGATCGAGATCACACCATCGGCCAGATCCGGGAGCGTTTCGGCGAGCTCCGACCGGGGGTCGAGACCGACCAGCGGGTTCGGGTCGCCGGCCGGCTGATGCTCAAGCGAGAGCAGGGTCGGCTCACGTTCGCCAACCTGAGGGACCGATCGGGCGAGATCCAGCTCTTCGCCTCGCAGGCGGTGCTCGGTGCGGACACCCTCGCGGCCTTCAACGATCTCGACCGGGGGGACTGGCTCGGGGTCGAAGGCCTCGTGATGGCGACCAGGAAGGGCGAGCTGTCCGTCAAGGTCGAACGCTTCGAGTTGCTCGCCAAGGCGTTGCGCCCACTCCCTGACAAGTGGAAGGGGCTCTCGGACATCGACACCCGGTACCGGCAGCGCTACGTCGACCTGATCGTGAACGACGAGGCGCGGCGGGTGTTCGACGTACGCCGGGCCACGATCGACGCCATCCGCACCAGGTTGTGCGAGCGCGGGTACTACGAGGTCGAGACGCCGATGCTCAACCTCCAGCAGGGGGGCGCCACGGCTCGGCCCTTCGTCACCCACTACAACGCGCTCGATCTCGACACGTACCTGCGGATCGCGCTGGAGCTGCCGCTCAAGCGGCTGGTCGTCGGGGGTATGGAGAAGGTCTTCGAGATCGGACGAGTGTTCCGCAACGAGGGCATCGACACCCGTCACAACCCCGAGTTCACGATGCTCGAGGCCTACGAGGCGTTCGCCGACTACACGGACATGATGACCCTCACCGAGGACCTGGTCGCGTCGGCTGCGATTGCCGCGAACGGTACGACGAAGGTCACCCTGCGAGGGCGGGAGATCGATCTCGCGCCTCCGTGGCCGCGGGTCACCATGAGCGACCTGATCCGCCGCAGCGTGGGCGTCGAGCTGCACCCGTCGATGCCGGTCGAGCAGGTCCGTGCCGTGCTCGACGACCTGGGTGTCGCCTACCAGGACCACTGGGGCGCGGGCCGACTGGTCTTCGAGGTCTACGACGAGTTGGCCGAGACGAAGGTCTTCGAGCCCACCATCGTCATCGACCATCCGCGGGAGACCTCGCCGCTGGCCAAGCCCCACCGGTCCGACCCCAGCCTGGTCGAGCGATTCGAGGTCATCGTCGACGGGCGGGAGCTGGCGAACGCGTACAGCGAGCTCAACGATCCCGTCGAGCAGCTGGCTCGGTTCGAGGCCGAGGCCCTGGCCAAGGCAGCCGGCGACCTGGAGGCAGGGGACGTCGACCTGGACTACATCCGGGCACTCGAGTACGGCCTGCCACCCTGTGGGGGTCTCGGCATCGGCATCGATCGCCTGGTCATGCTCCTGGCCGGCGTGGAGAGCATCCGGGAGGTGATCCTCTTCCCGACCCTGCGCCCGGAGGTGGGGCTCACCGAGGACGAGTTCCGTCACCCCTGACGAACCCACGGGGCGCCTCGGCCTGCGCAGGGAGCGAGGAGGCGTCGCAACTCCTTCGGTAGCGTGGCGCGATGGGCACCGAGCAGGCAGCCGGGACGTCGGGCAGCGTCCGCTACGAGCCGGCACCGCCGATCGTGGTGATCACGATCGACCGCCCGGAGGTGCGCAATGCCGTCGATCGCCCGACGGCGGAGGCGCTGGCCAGCGCCTTCCGGCGTTTCGACGACGACCCGGAACTGGCCGTGGCCGTGCTCACCGGCGCCGGGGGCAGCTTCTGCTCCGGCGCGGATCTCAACGGCATCTCGGAGGGGCGCGGCAATCGCGTGGGGCTCGACGGCGACGGCCCGATGGGCCCGACCCGGATGCTGCTGTCCAAGCCGGTGATCGCCGCGGTGGAGGGGTATGCGGTGGCGGGCGGCCTGGAGCTCGCGATCTGGTGCGACCTGCGGGTCGCGGCGCGCGACGCGGTGTTCGGCGTGTACTGCCGGCGGTGGGGTGTGCCCCTCGTCGACGGCGGCACGGTTCGCCTGCCGCGCTTGATCGGTCACAGTCATGCGCTCGACCTGATCCTCACCGGCCGGGGGGTGAGCGGTGACGAGGCCCGGGCGATGGGATTGGTGAACCGGCTCACCCCGCACGGGGAAGCGCTGGCGCAGGCCGTCGCGCTGGCCGGCGAGATGGCCCGGTTCCCACAGCGATGCCTGCGGGGCGACCGGCAGTCCTCCTACGAGCAGTGGGACCTGAGCCTCGCGGAGGCGCTGCGCAACGAGACCGAGATCGGGCGCGGGGTGATCGCGTCCGGTGAGACCCGTGAGGGCGCGAGCAGATTCGCGGCCGGGGCGGGAAGACACGGCGCCGGGAGCACGGGCCCGATCCCCGACGGGGACGGTCGGGCCGGCTGGGGCAACTAGCGTTCCGCTGTATGTGTGGCCGGTTCGTGGCAGCGTCACCGCCGGATGAGATCGCCCGCTACTTCGGCGCCGAGGCTCCCGAGGCGCTGCTCGAGGCCAGCTACAACGTGGCTCCGACCAACGACGTGTACGCGGTGCTCGAGGACGGGACGACTCGGCGGGTGGAGACCCTCCACTGGGGGTTGGTGCCTCGCTGGGCGAAGGACCCGTCGATCGGCAACCGGCTGATCAACGCCAGGGCCGAGACCCTGGCGGAGAAGAACGCCTTCAAGCACGCCTACCGCATGCGCCGCTGCATCATCCCCGCGGACGGGTTCTACGAGTGGCGCCCGGAGCGGGGCGAGAAGCGGAAGCAGCCCTACTACGTCCGCCGCGCCGACGGCGAGCCGATGGCCTTCGCCGGCCTGTGGGAGCTCTGGCGCAACCCGGAGAACCCGGACGAGCAGCTCCGCTCGTGCTGCATCATCACCGGTGAACCGAACGAGAAGGTCCGCCCCATCCACGACCGGATGCCGGTGATCCTCCCCGAACGCGCCTGGGACATCTGGCTCGACCCCGCCGAGCACGACCTCGAGACCCTCGGCAAGCTCCTGGTACCGGCCCCGGCCTCGCTGATCGAGCTGTACCCGGTGAGCCGCGAGGTCAACAACGTGCGCAACAAGGGCCGCAAGCTCATCGATCCCGTCGAGACCCGAGGCACGATGCGTTGACCGCGACCCTCCGGCGACGCGTCGACAACGTCGTGCTCAGGTGGCAGGCCCGTCTCGACAGCGAGTGGGTCGACCGGGTGCTCCCGTGGCTGCTGTCCGCCGGGTTGTTCCTCTGGCTGGCGGCTCTCGCGTTGGCGAAGGCTCGCTCGCTCGACGGGACCGTGGACCTTGCCGCCTACACCCAGGCCGCCTGGAACATCCGTGAGGGGCACGAGCCGGTCATGACGGTGACCAACGGGTCACACGTCCTGGCCCAGCAAGCGGCGTTCCTCTTCTACCCGATCGTCGGCGTCACCTACTTGACGACCATCATCCCCGGTCTGCTGCTGGTCCAGGCCGCAGCGCTCGCGCTCGGGATCGTTCCGCTGTGGCGCATCGGCAGGAGGCTGGCGAACCTGCGGGTGGGCGCGGTGGCCACCCTGGCGTTCGTCTACGGGGTGTACCCCACGATGCACAACCTCAACCTGGCCGGATTCGACCCTGCGGTCATCGCTCTTCCGGCTCTGCTCGCCGCGTGCTACTTCGGGCTCACCGGCCGCTGGCGCTGGTTCGCCGCCTGCTGCGTGGTGGTGGTGGGCGCACGCGCCGATCTGGCCCTCGCCGTCGCCGGTCTCGGCGCGCTGCTGGCGGTCGAGGGCCACCGCCGCCAGGGTCTGGTCACGACCGTCGCTGCGCTCGCCTGGACGGTGGTGGCCGCGCTGGTCGTCCAGCCTGCGTTCGGGCACGGCGCCTTCCCGCACCTGGATGCCTTCGCGGCGTTCGGCGACACCCCGGCCAGCGCCCTGTGGGGAATGGTGACCCACCCCGTCGAGGTGTTGAGCCGGCTGGTCAGCGAGCAGAACTTCAACCTCGCCGTCACGCTGTTCGCGCCCGTCGTGTTCCTGCCGGTCTTGGCACCCCGGTATCTGCTGTCGGTCCTCCCGCTGCAGACCCTCTACCTGGTGGCGGACGTCCCGACCGAGGCCGTGTTCGGGAAGCAGACCATCGCCATCACCGCCTTCATCTTCCTCGCCACCGCGATGGCGCTCCACCGCCTCGGCCGCATGGGGGTGGAGAAGATCACCGTCGACCCCCGGTTGCTCGGGGCGCTGCTGCTCGCGGGCACGGTGTTCTTCGTCCGTGACGCGGCCAGTTCACCGTATCGGGAGCCGTGGGACTGGGGCGGCCAGGACGAGGTGGACGCCGTCCGGCTCCGCGCCCGCGATCTCATCCCGCCGGAGGCCTCCGTACGAGCGTCCCGATCGATGCTGCAGGTCCTGGCCGAACGGCCGGTGCTGTACCAGCTCGAGCAGGGGGACCGGCCCGACCCGGTGCGCGCGGGCCAGGATGTCGACGTCGTGGTCCTCGACGAGCGGGAGGTCCCGGGCTGGGATGCGGTCGACCGGCGCGTGTTCCGGTTGGGGATGCAGACCGGGGGGTTCGAGGTGGTGCTCGACGATCACGACATCGCGGTGTTCGAGCGGCGTGGGCCACCCCGTTGAGCGAGCTCAGCCCAGATGGGTCGTCCCCAGGCCTTCGCGCAGCCGCTCCGCCGCCGAGTCCAGCGCTGCCGGATCGGGTGCGGGATCCGCGTTCGCGAAGTCGAGGTCGTGGACGCCGTCGATGGGCACGACGTGGAGGTGAACATGTGGCACCTCGAGCCCCGCGATCATGAGTCCCACCTTCACTGGTTGGAACACCTGCTGCTGCACCGCCGCGATGCGCTTGGCGACGAGCAGCAGGTGGGCGGCCAGGTCGTCGTCGAGGTCGATCCAATGGTCGACCTCCTCGATGGGGACGACCAGGGTGTGGCCCTCACGGAGGGGGTTGATGGAGAGGAACCCGACACAGCGTTCGTCGCGCCACACGAATCGGCCCGGGAGCTCACCGTCGATGATGCGGGTGAAGATCGTCGCCATGGCTCGGCTGCCTCGCAGGTGGGAGGGCCCTCTCGGGCCGGGTCGGGGCCGGTCCGCCGACCAGTCCCGCATCGTAGGCTGGTCCCCGTGAGGATGTCCGACCGATCGGGAGGAGACGGTGCGTCGCTGGGTGCCTCGCCCGACGCGCCTCGCCCGGCGCTCTCGGCGGTGGGGGCGGCGTCCCGAGCGCTCCCGGGGGACGACCGGATCGCGACCGTCCCGAACGCCATCACGCTGGTACGCCTGCTGTGCCTCCCCGTGTACCTGTGGCTCCTCCTGCACACGGAGGACCGGATGGTGGCCGCAGGCCTGCTCGCCGGGCTCGGGGCCACCGACTGGGCGGACGGCTACATCGCCCGCCACTTCAACCAGACCTCGAACCTCGGCCGGACCCTGGACCCGGTCGCGGACCGGATGCTGTTCTTCGTCGGGGTCGGTGGCATCCTCGCGGTGGACGCCGCGCCCCGGTGGTTCTGCATCGTCGTGCTGGTGAGGGAGTCGCTGGTCGGCGGTGCGGCGGTGCTGCTGGCAGCGCTGGGGGCGGAGCGGATCGAGGTGACCTGGTTCGGCAAGGCGGGCACGTTCTGCCTGATGTTCGCCTTCCCGCTGTTCCTGGCGGGCTCGAGCTCGAGCACGTGGGCTCCGGCGTTCGAGAACCTGGGGTGGTTGGCGGCCATCCCCGGTCTGGCCCTGTCGATCTATGCCGCGGTCGGCTACGTGCCCATCGGGTGGCGGGCACTGCGCGCCGGGCGTGCCAGCCGGGCCCCCGACGCCCGGGCCGGGCGAGCGACCGGATAGGTTTCGGGGGGATGAAGGCCGTGATCATGGCCGGCGGGGAGGGCACCCGGCTGCGACCGCTGACCTCCAATGCCCCCAAACCGATGCTCCCCCTCGTGAACCGGCCGATGATGGTGCACGTCATCGAGCTGCTCAAGGAGCACGGCTTCGACGACATCGTGGTCACAGTCGCCTTCCTCGCCAACGCGATCCGCAACTACTTCGGTGACGGGTCCGAGTTTGGCGTCCGGATCGCCTACACGACCGAGGAGACGCCCCTCGGCACCGCCGGATCGGTCCGCAACGCCATGGACCAGCTCACCGATCGGTTCCTCGTCATCTCCGGTGACGTGCTCACGGACATCGATCTCAGCGCCATCGTGCGATTCCATGAGGAGCGTCAGGCGGTCGCCACGATCGGCCTCGCTCACGTCGAGAACCCGCTCGAGTTCGGCATCGTGATCACCGAGAAGGACGGCGCGATCGAGCGTTTCCTCGAGAAGCCCACCTGGGGGCAGGTGTTCAGCGACACGATCAACACCGGGATCTTCGTGCTCGAGCCGGAGATCTTCGACTACATCCCCCCCGACCGGCCGGTCGACTTCTCGAGCGAGGTGTTCCCGGCCCTCCTGGACAAGGGACGCCCCCTGTACGGTGCGGTGGCCGACGGCTACTGGGAGGACGTGGGCACGCTCGAGGCCTACGTCCGGGCCCACAAGGACATCCTCGACGGCAAGGTCCGGGTCAACGTCCCGGGCTTCGAGATGCGACCGGGCGTGTGGGTCGGCGAGGGTGCTGAGGTCCACCCGCAGGCCGTCATCGTAGGGCCGGGGGTGATCGGCGACAACTGCCGCCTCGAAGCCGGTGCCCGCCTCGGTGAGTACAGCGTGCTGGGAGCGAACGTGCGGGTTCGCAACGACGCCGTGCTGGAGCGGTCGGTCGTCCACGACAACGCCTACCTGGGTGAGGGCGTGCACCTCCGGGGAGCGGTCGTGGGGCGCTCCTGCGATCTGCGCAACGGGGCGCGGGCGGAGGAGGGGGTGGTGCTGGGCGACGAGTGCTTCGTCGGGGACGATGCGCTGCTGGCGTCCGGGGTGAAGGTCTACCCCTTCAAGACCGTCGAGGCCGGGGCGGTGGTGAACACCTCGATCGTGTGGGAGTCCCGGGGAGCACGCAGCCTGTTCGGTCGGGACGGCATCACCGGGCTGGCGAACGTCGACATCACCCCGGAACTGGCGACGCGGGTGGCGATGGCCTTCGGCAGCACCCTCAAGAAGGGTGATCGGGTCATCACGTCCCGCGACTCCAGCCGGTCGGCTCGCATGCTGAAGCGCTCGATGATGGCGGGCCTCAACGCGGTGGGGGTGACGGTGGAGGATCTCGAGGTGGCCTCCGTGCCCGTCACCCGCTTCGTCCTGCGGCGCCCCACGGACAGCGCAGGCATCACGATCCGCCTGGCACCCGGGGACCCGCAGGCGGTGATCATCCGGTTCTTCGATTCCGAGGGTCTCGACATCACCGAGGACACCCAACGAAAGATCGAGCGACTGTTCAACCGGGAGGATTTCCGGCGGGTCTTTCCCGGCGAGATCGGCGACATCGGCTTCGCCCCCCGGGCGCTCGAGCACTACTCCACCGCCCTGGAGTCGATCGTCGACATCGAGCGCATCCGGTCCAATCGTTTCAAGGTGGTCATCGACTACGCTTACGGTTCGACTTCGTTCGCTATGCCCAACGTGCTGGCGAAGCTCGGCTTGGACGTGCTGGCGGTCAACCCCTATGTGTCCACCGCAGGGGTGCTGCGAGACGATCTCGCCGGCCATGCGGCCAACGTGGCCAGCCTGGTCCGCTCCTCGGGATCGCACCTCGGTGGGGTGCTGGACCCGGACGGCGAGCGGCTCATCCTCATCGACGACTCGGGTCACGTCCTCGACGACACGGAAGCCCTGCTGGCCATCCTCCGGTTGTTGCCGGGGAAGCTGCAGGGTGACCGGGTGGCCCTGCCGGTGTCGGTCACCTCCAAGGCGGAGGAGATCGCCGCCGCGCACGGCATCCAGGTCAGCTGGACCAAGCTGTCCAGCCCGGCGCTCATGGACGCGGCTCGGGAGCCAGGGGTGGGGTTCGCGGGGAACGACCACGGCAACTTCATCCTTCCCGGGTTCCTGCCGGGGTTCGACGCGTCAGCCACCTTCGTCAAGGTCCTGGACCTCCTGGCGTTCCAGGGGGTGCGCCTCTCGGAGGTCGTCGCCGGGCTGCCCCGCGTGCACGTGGTCCACGAGACCGTGGTGACGCCCTGGGATCAGAAGGGCACGGTGATGCGCTCCCTCGTGGAGCAGAGCAAGGACCGCGCCGTGCTGCTCGTCGACGGGGTGAAGGTGTTCCACGATCAGGGGTGGGCGCTGGCCTTGCCGGACCCGGAAGAGCCGATCACGCACATCTGGGCGGAAGGCGCCACCGGCGCCAGGGCCCGGCAGCTGGTGCAGGAATACGCCCGCCGGATCCGCCAGATGGTGCGCTGAGCCGCGCCGGAGCCGGCCCGCCCCTGCCCTGAACCCTCGTGCGGATGTTGAGGGTTCGCCCGATCGGGTAGCGTGCGTGACCATGGACTTCCCGGGGGACCTCCGTTACTCGACCGATCACGAGTGGGTGCGGCTGGAGGACGGGCTCGTCCGCGTCGGCATCACCGACTACGCGCAGGATGCGCTCGGCGATGTCGTCTTCATCGAGGTCCCCGAGGTGGGCGCCACCGTCGCCGCCGGGGAGAAGATCAGCGAGGTGGAGTCCACCAAGTCGGTCAGTGACATCTATGCGCCGGTGTCGGGCACGATCACCCTGGTCAACGCGGAGCTCGCCGACGAACCCGAGCGGCTCAACCAGGACCCGTACGGTGAGGGATGGATCTGCGTGCTCGAGCCGAGCGACCCCGCGGAGCTCGAGGCGCTGCTCGGTGCCGACGCGTACCGGGCCCTGGTCGAAGGGTAGGAGGTGGCCGTGACCGACGTGTTCTGCAACAACTGCGGGCACCGGAACCCCCTCGGCTCCAACTTCTGCTCATCGTGTGGGGCGGTGCTCGAGACCCAGGCGCCGGAGAGCACCACCATCACCTTCCATCCCACCGCGCCGTCCGACCCGGTCGAGGAAGAGCTCGCCGTCGAGCTCGGGGAGTTCCCCGAGGACGTGGGCGTGCTGGTCGTCAAGCGAGGTCCCGCGGCCGGCTCCCGGTTCGCGCTCGACAAGCCGATCGTCACAGCGGGGCGCCATCCCGACAGCGACATCTTCCTCGACGACATCACCGTCTCCCGGCGCCATGCGGAGATCAGCAGGGGAGTGGAGGGCTACACGGTCCGTGACGTCGGCTCGCTCAACGGGACCTACGTGAACCGCCAGCGCATCGACTCCCCGGTGCCGTTGCGCAACGGGGACGAAGTCCAGATCGGCAAGTTCAAGCTGGTGTTCTTCATGGGTGCCGGGCCGACCGAGACCGATGGTTGAGCGCAGCCACCTCTCGATCGGCGAGGTCCTGAACCTCCTCCAAGAGGAGTTCCCCGACGTCACGATCTCGAAGATCCGGTTCCTCGAGAGCCAGGGTCTGCTCGATCCCGAGCGCACGCCCTCCGGGTACCGGAAGTTCTACGACGCGGACATCGAGCGCCTCCGCTGGATCCTGCGCCAACAGAAGGAGAACTTCCTCCCCCTGAAGGTGATCAAAGACCGGCTCGCTGCCGGCGAGCTCGGCGAACCGGTCGGCGCCGGGAAGGCGTCGGCCCGGGCCGGATCGCCAGCGGGCACCGGGCGGTCGGCTCCCAGCTCGAGCCGTGCCGCGACGCCGGGACCGGCGCCGGACGAGGCACCCGCCGAGGAGACCGGTCCACGGGACAGGTCACCGGACCCCTCCCGGCCAGCTCGCAAGCGCCGCAACGGCTCGCAGGCCTCGTTGCTGGACGCTGGCGAGACCGCGGTGAGCATGTCACTCGACGAGCTCGTGTCGGCGACCGGGCTGACCCCCAGGGTGATCGGCGAGCTCGAGCGCTTCGGGCTCCTGGCGAGCCGGACCCTCGGGGCGACCAGCTACTACGACGAGGACGCGCTGGTTGTGGGCCGACTGGCGGCGAGCTTCCTGAGGTACGGGGTCGAGCCGCGGCACCTGCGCATGTACAAGGTGGCCGCAGAACGCGAATCGGGGGTGTTCGAGCAGCTCATCCTCCCGCTGCTCAAGCAGCGCAACCCGCAGTCCCGCCGCCAGGCCCTCGAGGTGCTGGAGGAGTTGGCGCAGCTCGGTGAGCAGCTGCGAGCGGCGATGCTGCGGCACGCGCTCCGGGAGTACCTGGGCCAGAGCTGAGTCGTGGGCACCGAGAGTCGGGTCCCACGCCCACCGGAGGTGCTGGCCGATCGGCAGGCGATCGAGGCGACCGTGACCCGGCTCGGGCGGGAGATCTCCGCTCGGCACCGTGACGGGTTGGTGATCGTAGCGGTGCTGAAGGGCAGCCTGCTCTTCGTGAGCGACCTGGTGCGCTCCCTCACGGTCCAGCCGGTGGTCGAGTTCCTCGCGATCTCGCGCTACGAGCCGGACTCGGGTCGGGTGCGCATCCTGAAGGATCTGGATCTGGATGTCACCGGTCGCGATGTCGTGCTGGTGGAGGACATCGTCGACACCGGGCTCACGCTGGGGTTCCTCCTCGGGGAGCTCGGCCGGCGCTCGCCCGCGTCCTTGGAGGTCTGCACCCTCCTCGACAAGCGGGTGCGCCGCATCCTCCCGGCACCGCTGGCCTACGTCGGGTTCGAGGTCCCCGACGTCTTCGTCCTGGGGTACGGGCTCGACTTCGCCGGGCGGTACCGCAACCTCGACATGCTCGTGACCGCCGACGCGGTCGCGCTGACCGCCGACCCGGACGCCTATGTCGACCAGCTGTACCGGTCGCACGGGGCTCGGGGTCCGGGTTGAGCCCGGCCGAGCCCGCGCGGGCGGCTGCCACAGTCGGGGATGCGGGCGGTAGGGTGGCGGGCCGATGATCGAGATGGAGCTGGTCGCCGTCCGGATCGAACTGCCCGGCAACACCCCGGTGGTGCTCTTGCGAGAGCTGGCCGAGGAGCGCCGGATCCTACCGATCTTCATCGGCCAGCCCGAGGCCACCGCCATCGCGTTCGCCATCGACGGCGTGGTGACGCCTCGGCCGATGACCCACGACCTCATGAAGGACCTGCTCGACGAGCTCGGAGCCACGGTCGAGCGGGTCGTGATCACCGAGCTTTCGGAGGGCACGTTCTTCGCCGAGATCCACCTGTCGGTGGGCGCGGCTGCGCACCAGGTCTCGAGCCGTCCGTCGGACGCCATCGCGCTGGCGCTGCGGGCCGGATGCCCCATCTTCGCCGAGGAGGCCGTCCTGTCGGAGGCCGGGCTGGTCGAGGAGTCCGAACAGGAGAGCGAGGAGGTGGTGGAGAAGTTCCGTGAGTTCATCGAATCGGTGAACCCGGACGATTTCGCCTCCTGAGCGCGGTCGTGCCCGGTCGAAAGGCTGAACCTCAGGTCGAGGTCGAGGACCCTACTCCGTAGGGCTGCACCTCGACCCGCGATTGATCGTTGACCTTCGGGCACCGATCTGCGTACCCTGACCCTGGCTCACACGGGCGTAATTCCCTCGATGTCACCTGAGGGTCCACGGTGAGCGTCGAGCGCTGCGGCGGCGCCCGGTCAGGAGGACCGCGGCTGCCTGCCACCGGCGCCGGGTGATGACCGACAGCGCGGCCGAGCCGCCGAGACGAGGTGTGGGGGCTGGGACATGACCACTCGAGGTGCGGGCGAGGGATACAGCGGGGCGAAGGCAGCCGAGATCGTCGGCATCACCTACCGCCAGCTCGACTACTGGGCGCGCACCGACCTGGTGCGACCCTCCCTGGAGGACGCCCGCGGCAGTGGCACCCGCCGGCGCTACAGCTACCGCGATCTGCTCGAGCTCAAGGTGATCAAGACCTTGCTCGACGCCGGGATCCGCCTCGAGACGGTGCGGGAGGTCTTCACCTACCTCCGCGAGCATCTGGGCGAGGACGTCACCCGAGCCAACCTGGTCATCCAGGGCAGCCGCTCGGTGCTGATCCAGACCGACGGCGAGCTGATCGACCTGGTCAAGAAGGGCCAGGGAGTGCTGAACGTCCTGCCGCTCGCCGGCGTGAAGGAGGAGGTCGACGCCCGTATCGTGGAGCTGCGGCCCGCGCCGGGCGAGGGAGCGGTCGGGGAGGCGACGGTGACCCGCCTCGCGAGCGGGGGCTGAGCGCTGGCCAGCGGGTCGCTCCCTCACGAGGGGGTCGCGTTCGCGCACAACTCGGAGCGCCAGTTCGCGAAGCTCCTCGACTTCTACGGCATCGCGTGGGAGTACGAGCCCCGCACCTTCGTGCTCGAGCGCGACCCGAACGGCAAGCCGCTGGAAGCGTTCGCCCCCGACTTCTACCTGCCTGCCTACGACCGGTACATCGAGATCACCACGCTGAAGCAGAAGTTGGTGACCAAAAAGAACCGCAAGGCGCGCAAGCTGCGTGAGCGGTACCCCGGCACCAACATCACGGTCCTCTATCAGCGCGACTACCTCAACCTGCTGGTGAAGTACGGCCTGGAGTCGCCCGAGCAGTTGGCCGGCTACGTCGGCCCGTCGACTGCGGGGGAGAGGACCGACAGCCTCCTCGGTCTCGGGGTGCTCCACCCGCCGGTCTGAGCTGCCACCGAGCCGTCACGGGCCCCGCCCTCGCACTCGCCCGGTGGACCATCCGCGCCCTGGAGTTGAACCGCGTTCATACTTTGAACGTGGTTCAACTCCAGGTGGTGCCAGACGACCGGCGCGAGCGGGCACGTGACCGGAAACGGCGCAGGTTCCTCGCCGCCGCCGGCCGGGTCATCGACGAGCGGGGCCTGGCGGGGCTCACCATGCAGGCCGTCGCCGAGGAGCTCGACTGTGCGGTCGGCACGATCTACACCTACTTCGATTCGAAGGCCGCACTGCTCGCGGCCCTCCAGGCTGAGGCGGTGGAGACCCTGGTCGCCTCCTACCGGACGGCCGCTGCGAGCTGGGACCCCGTGCTCGACGAAGGGGAGGGCCTCGACCCCGGGCTGAGGGCGCTCGTGCACCTGCAGGCGTTCGGCGCCTTCTTCTGCGCCGCGTCGGTGGTGCTCGCCGACGAGTTCCACCTCCAGCGGCTGCTGCTGAGCGAGCGCCCGCCCGGCAGCTCCGCCGTGGACCAGCGCCGGCCCATGGCGGTACTCGAGCGCCTCTTCGAGATCCCTCGGTCCCTGGTGGACGCCGCGGTGGCGTGCGACGTGCTCGAGCCCGGTGACACCCTCGAACGGGTGGTCCGCTGGCTGGCTGCGCTCGACGGGGTGTTGCTGCTCGATGCCCTGGCCGGCGTCGACCGACACCTCTTCCGGGGCCAGCACCACGGCCGAGCCTTGACCGCGGATCTTCTCGTGGGCTGGGGGGCAGATCGGGCCGACGTGGAGGTCGCGGCCAGCCACGTCGATCGGCTGGCAGCGGTCGGGCCGCTGGCGCCGCCCCCGCATGGCCCGGGCTACGAGTGAGCACCGGTAGTGTCCGGTGCCGATGACGCTGCGCCGCTCACCACTCGACCGGGTACACCGGGACCTGCAGGCCAAGATGGTCCCCTTCGGGGGATGGGAGATGCCCCTGCAGTACCGCGAGGGCACCATCGCCGAGCACCTGGCCTGCAGGCAGGGCGCGGCGGTGTTCGACGTCAGCCATCTCGGGACCGTGCGGGTCAGCGGCCCGGGCGCGCTCGACGTGTTGCAGGCCGCGTTCACGAACGACCTGCGCAAGATCAGCCCGGGCCGGGCTCAGTACACCCACCTGCTCGATCCCGCCGACGCCTCCGTGCTCGACGACATCATCGTGTGGTGGGTGGGGCCTGAGGACTTCGACGTGATGCCCAACGCATCGAACACCGACCGCGTGGTGGCGGCGCTGGAGGGTGCGATCGCGCAGGACGTCACCGCCTCGAGGGCCGTGCTCGCCGTCCAGGGCCCTGATGCCCGGGCCCGGCTGAGCCGGGTCAGCCCGCAGGCCGCGGCGGTCGGGCGGTTCCAGGTCGCCGCGATCGACTGGGCCGGCGTGCTGCTGGTGGTGGCGGGCACCGGCTACACGGGGGAGGACGGCGTCGAGATCGCGGTGCCCGCCGACCATGCCGAGCCGCTGTGGTCCGCCCTGCTGGAAGCGGGCATCGCTCCCGCCGGCCTGGGGGCCAGGGACACGCTGCGCCTGGAGGCCGGCTTGCCCCTGCACGGGCACGAGCTCGGGCCGGGCATCACCCCCTTGCAGGCCGGGCTCGGCTGGGTGGTGAGCTGGGACAAGGGCCCCTTCCGGGGCCGGGCCCCGCTGCTCGCCGAGCGGGAGGCGGGCCCGACCCGGCGGCTGCGAGGTCTGCTCACGGAGGGCCGGCGCCCACCTCGGGCCGGGCAGGAGGTACGGCGTGCCGGCGAGCCGCTGGGCACGGTCACCAGCGGGAACTTCTCGCCGGTGCTGGGCCGCGGCATCGCCTTGGCGCTGCTCGCCCCCGAGGTGGACGAGGGTGAGGAGCTGCAGATCGATGCCCGGGGCACCGAGCTGGTGGCGCGGGTCGTGCATATCCCGTTCGTGTCCCGCGATCGCTGAGCCGATCTCAGGTCGAGTACGCCTCCACGGGGGGGCAGGCGCACACGACGTTGCGGTCACCGTAGGCGCCGTCGATGCGGCTCACCGGGGGCCAGTACTTCCCGGACCGCAGCGCGGCCACCGGGTAGGCGGCCAGCTCCCGGGGGTAGGGGTGCGACCAGTCGTCGGCCAGGACGTCCTCGGCGGGGTGGGGGGCGTTGGCGAGCGGGTTGTCCTCGCTCGGCCACTCCCCGGCAGCCACCCGGTCGACCTCGGCCCGGATGGCGATCATGGCGTCACAGAAGCGGTCGAGCTCGGCCCGGCTCTCGGACTCGGTGGGCTCGATCATCAGCGTGCCCGCCACCGGGAACGACATGGTCGGGGCGTGGAACCCGTAGTCGATCAGCCGCTTGGCGATGTCATCGACGGTGACGCCGGTGTCCTTGGTCAGCGGGCGGATGTCGACGATGCACTCGTGGGCCACCATCCCGTTCTGTCCCGTGTAGAGGATCGGGTAGTGGGCGCCGAGGCGGGCGGCGACGTAGTTGGCGGCGAGGATGGCGTGCCGGGTGGCCTCGACGAGCCCTTCCGCGCCCATCAACGTGATGTATGCCCAGGAGATGGGCAGGATCCCCGCCGATCCCCACGGCGCAGCGGAGATGGGCCCCACACCGGTGGCAGGCCCCGCGGCGGCCACCACCGGGTGGTTCGGCAGGAATGGCGCCAGGTGGGCCCGCACCGCCACCGGCCCCACGCCGGGACCGCCACCGCCGTGGGGGATGCAGAACGTCTTGTGGAGGTTGAGGTGGGACACGTCCGCGCCGAACTGGCCGGGCTTGGCCACCCCGACCAGCGCGTTGAGGTTGGCGCCGTCGAGGTAGACCTGCCCACCGTGGCGATGGACGGTGTCGCAGATCTCGGTGATGCCCGCCTCGAACACACCGTGGGTCGAGGGGTAGGTGACCATCACGCACGACAGCGAGCTCGCATGCTCGGTGGCCTTGCGCTGCAGGTCGTCGAGGTCGACGTTGCCCTGCTCGTCGCAGGCCACGACCACGACGCGCAGCCCGGCCATCGCGGCGCTGGCGGCGTTCGTCCCGTGCGCGGAGGCCGGGATCAGGCAGACGTCGCGGTGCCCTTCACCTCCCGATGCCTGGTAGGCGCGGATGGCGAGCAGGCCCGCCAGCTCGCCCTGTGAGCCGGCGTTGGGTTGCAGCGACACCGCGTCGTAGCCCGTGATCTCGGCCAGCATGCGCTCGAGGTCGCCGATGAGCTCCCGGTACCCCTGGGTCTGCTCCGCGGGGGCGAACGGGTGGATGGCGGCGAATTCAGGCCAGGTGATGGGCGCCATCTCGGTGGTGGCGTTGAGCTTCATGGTGCACGAGCCGAGGGGGATCATCGCCCGGTCAAGGGCGATGTCGCGATCGGCGAGGCGACGCAGGTACCGCAGCATCTCCGTCTCGGAGTGGTACGAGTTGAACACCGGGTGGGTGAGGAACGCCGAGCGGCGCCGCAGACCCGCCGGGATGGCATCACCGACGGTGAGGTCGAGATCGTCGACGGACGCATCGACCCCGAACGCCTCCCAGACGAGCTCCACGGTCCGGCGGGTGCTGGTCTCGTCGAGGGTGATGCCCAGCTCGCCCTCCCCGAGGGCGTCGACCCGCAGGTTGATCCGGCGGGCCCGGGCACGCTCGACGATCGTCTGGCGCTGCCGGCCGGCCCGCACCAGGAGGGTGTCGAAGAAGCCGTCGTGCACCACCTCGACGCCACCGGCGCGCAGCCCCGCGGCGAGGATGGCGGTCAGCCGGTGCACCCGCTCGGCGATACGGGTGAGGCCGCCCGGCCCGTGGTAGGCCGCGTAGAGGCCGGCGATCACCGCCAACAAGACCTGCGCTGTGCAGATGTTGCTCGTGGCCTTCTCCCGGCGGATGTGCTGCTCCCGGGTCTGCAGCGTGAGACGGTACGCGCGCCGCCCGGCGGCGTCGACGGAGACGCCGACCAGCCGCCCCGGGAGCGTGCGTTTGGCCGACTCCCGCACCGCCATGAACCCCGCATGGGGGCCACCGAAGCCCAGCGGCACCCCGAACCGCTGGGCCGATCCGACGACCACGTCGGCCCCGATCTCACCCGGTGGGCGCAGCAGCACGAGAGCGAGGAGGTCCGCGGCCACCGCCACCAGCGCACCCTGGGCGTGGGCCCGCTCGATCAGCTCGGTGTGGTCGCGCACCGCTCCGGTGGAGCCCGGGTACTGCAGCAGCACGCCGAAGACGCCTTCGCCGGGGAGGTCGACGTCCGGGTCGCCGACGATCGTGTCCAACCCGAGGGCCCGGGCCCGGGTCGCGACCACCCCGACCGTCTGGGGGTGGCACTCGGCGTCGACGAAGAACACCGACCCGGCTCGGGGGTTCTGGCGGTGGCACAGGGCCATGGCTTCCGCGGCGGCGGTACCCTCGTCGAGCAGGGACGCGTTCGCCAGCTCCATCCCCGTGAGGTCGGTCACCATGGTCTGGAAGTTCAGGAGCGCTTCCAGGCGCCCTTGGGAGATCTCGGGCTGGTAGGGCGTGTAGGCCGTGTACCACGCCGGGTTCTCCAACACGTTGCGCTGGATCACCGGCGGGGTGATGGTGTTCGCGTAGCCCATGCCGATCAGGGACGTGGCCACCACGTTGCGCCCGGCCAGGTCCCGTAGGCGCTCGAGGGTCTCGGTCTCGGTGCACTGCGGTGCCAGCTCGAGGGGCTTGTCCCAGCGGATCGAGGCCGGGACCACTCGATCGATCAACTCGTCGAGGGACGCGCAGCCCAACGTGGCGAGCATCGCGTCGCGGTCGGCCGGGGTGGGACCGATGTGGCGGCGGGCGAACCCGTGGTGATCCTCGAGGTCGGTCAGGGGAGGCGGCTCAGCGGTCATCGAAGGGGCTCCGGAGTGGCGCGAACGGGCTGGGACACCCCCCGCTGTCGTCGGTACCTGAGAGTTTGTGCCCCTTCGGTGAGCCACGGCCGAGATGGCCGGACCGTGGCTGCTCTCCAGCGTCGCCTACGCCTGCGGTGCGGGGGCCTGAGAGATTCCGGGGTGGTTGCTCCTTCGGCGCCGCGCTCGGCGTCGTTGCCGGGCGAGGGCTCTCCCACAGGCGGTCATCGGCCTCGGTTGTGCGCCCAGCCTATCCCGGCCCGGCTCAGCCCTCGGCCTTGGCCGCCTTCTCCTCGGCATGCTGCTGGATCGCCGACATGATGGCGCCTCCAGCGGCGCCGATGAACCGCTCCCGGTTGGCGGCCACCCACTCCTTGGACTCCGCGGGTCGCACGGCCGAGCCCTGGAAGTGGGGCATGACGTGCTGGGCGATCAGCTCGTAGGACCGGTGGGTGGCCGCGGGGTCGGCCCACTCGTGGGCCTGCACCAGGAAGGTGCCGAAGCCGCCGTCGCTCTGCTCGATCAGGTGCTCGATGAACGCGATCAGGTCGTCCGGGGTGCCGACCACACCGGCCCCGCTGTCGTTCATCTGGTCGGCGAGGGAGTCTGGCGGGCCTTCGGGCACCATCGGCAATGCCGCCACCTTGCGGAAGTACTCGAAGTAGGCCTCGAGCCCGTACTCGACGTCGCGGTAGGCCTGCTCCCTGGTCTCCGCCACGTGCACCTGGCTCACGAGCCGCCAGGCCCGGCGATCAGCCACGTTGTCGAACTCCGCCGCCCGCTCCTCGCAGACCTGCCAGTGCTGCCCGAGCAGGTCGATGCCCGCGCGCTGGGTGGCGCCGATCGAGAGCAACGAGCACCCGAACTTGCCCGCGGCCCGCGGGCCCGAAGGGGAGATCATGGCCGCCACCGCCACCTCGGGATGGGGCTTGGTGTAGGGCTCGAGATGGAGCCGGGCGTTGTCGAGCGTGAACCACTCCCCGTCGTGGGTGACCGGCTCGTCGGAGCGTAGGAGACGGAGGATGACCTCCAGCGCTTCTTCCATCCGGGGTCGCTGCGTCGCGGGGTCGATGCCCAGCATGAAGGCATCGGAGGGCAGCGCCCCCGGGCCCACGCCGAGCATGACCCGGCCCCGGGTGAGGTGGTCGAGCAGCACGATGCGCTGGGCCACCATGAACGGGTGGTGGTAGGGGAGCGACACCACCCCCGTGCCCAGACGGATGTGCCTGGTGCGCTCCGCCGCGGTGGCGATGAACAGCTCCGGTGAGGCGATGAGCTCGTAGCCCCCGGAGTGGTGCTCGCCGATCCAGGCCTCGTCGAAGCCCAGCCGGTCCAGGTGCACGATCAGTTCGAGGTCGCGATGGAGAGCCAGGGTGGGGTTCTGACCCGTGGGATGGAACGGTGCCATGAACGTGCCGAAGCGCAGGGGCCAGTCCATGGAGGGCTATTCGACCCCAACTTGACCGATCGGTCAAGTAGTCCCGGCCCGGTCACGCCAACTGGCGGGCGATGGTGGCGTGGTCGAAGTAGTTCCGGAAGCAGGTGAGCGTGTCGCCGTCGAACAGGAAGAACGCGGCCGCCCGGAAGCGAAAGCCCTTGCCGGTGGGTTCGAAACCCTCGATCCGGCCGCGATGCGTGCCGGTGATCCAGGCCTCCGCGATGACCGCGTCGTCGGCGTGGTAGAGGGCGATCAGCTCGGCCCCGTAGTCGGGGAACGCGTTGCGGCGCTCCATCAGGTACCGGGTGCAGACCTCCAGGCCGTCGTAGACCCGGTTGTTGCCGATCAGCTCGTAGCGGGGGTGGGGGAACACGTCCGGGAGGCGGTCGAGATCCCCCGTCCGCTCGATCTCGAGCAGGGCCTCGATGATGGCCTCCCGTCGCCGGCGAAGCTGCGGGTCGGGCACGGTCAGTCGAGGAGATCGGGCTGCTCGCGTACGATCACGTCGTAGAGCGGCTGGAAGCTGAGCCAACCGGCCACGTGGCTGCCGACCTGGCGTGAGGTGAGCTCGGCCATCTCGGGCTCGATCGGTACCAGCGGGCCGGCCGCCTGCGCCAGGAGCTGGGCCTGGCAGCTGCGCTCCATCGTGATGAACCACCACACGGCTTCGTCCACCGACTGCCCGACCGTGAGCAGCCCGTGGTTGCGGAGGATGACGGCCTTGTGATCGCCCAGCGCGTGGGCGATGCGCTTGCCCTCCTCGAGGTCGAGGACCACGCCCGTGTAGTCGTCGAACAGCGCGTGGTCGCCGTGGAAGGCGCACACGTCCTGGGTGATGGGCTGGAGGAGCTGGCCGAGGGCGGAGAACGCCTTGCCGTGCACGGAGTGGGCGTGCGCGGCAGCCATCACGTCCGGCCGGGCGGCGTGCACCTGGGAGTGGATCGCGAACGCGGCCTTGTTGATGTCCCAGTCACCTTCGACGATCTCGCCCTCGGCGTTGCACAGGATCAGGTCGCTCACCCGGATGTGCTGGAAGGGCATGGCGAACGGGTTGACCCAGAAGTGATCGGTGAGCTCGGGATCGCGGGCGGTGATGTGGCCGGCGACGCCTTCGCTGAAGCCGAACTTGCCGAACAGACGGAAACCTGCCGCCAGCCGTTGCTTGATGTGCAGCCGCTGCGCCTCGACCGAGTCGAAGCTCGGCATGGCGTAGGGGATGGACTTGCCCACGTGGTGCCTCCTGCGGTCCCTGCAATCGCGAAGCGACGCGCCCCCGACGGCACCGAGTCTACGACGGCACCGATCGCTCGGCCCGATCGGTGCGCGGCGGCCCGGAGGCGGCCGGCGGTTGACGCCGAGACCCGGATCGTGGTTTGGTGCCCGGCGACAACCGAGACCACATCGGAGTCGGGGAAGCCGGTCGAAGTCCGGCGCTGACCCGCAACCGTAGGTCGAGCGGAGGCTCCGCTCGGCGAGCCGGAATGCCGGCTCCGTTGTGAGGCTCTCACCGAAGCACCGTCGTGGATTTGCGGGGCTGAGCCTGAGACAGCACTCAGCGCCCCTGCCCGATTTCGAGCAGGGGCGTTGCGCGTGAGGTTCCCGGCCGCGACGAGCTGGCACCGCCGAGGCGGGGCCAGAGGAAGGAGGAACCCACGTGAGATGGAGCAGCACAGGGATGCGGCGGCTGGCGACGGCACTGGTCGCGCTCGCCGTGGTCACCGCGGGGCTCGCACCCGCCGGGGCCACACCGCCGTCGAACGATCCGGCGACCGCGGCCGGATACGGCGCCCGCTGGCTCGCCGGGCAGGTCTCCGCGGCGGGTGCCTTGCCGGACTTCAACGGCGATCCTGCGGTGGGCCCGACCGTCGGGGGCGCGCTGGCCCTCGCCGCGGCGGGGGTCGAGGGTGAGACGTTCGGGCGGATGCTCGCCTTCATCGAGTCCGACGCGGAGTCCTACGTCAACCCGTCCGGCAACGACAGTCCGGGCGCGATCGGCTACCTCTTGCTGCTCAGCGCCGCGGCGGGGGAGGACCCCAGCTCGTTCGGCGGCATCGACCTGATCAGCCGACTCGGTGCGACGTTGGGCACCTTCGCACCGGGCCTGTACGGCGCGGACGACCCCACCTTCGACGGCACGGTGCGCCAGGCGCTGGCCCTGCTCGGCCTGGCGGCCCATGGCGTCACCCCACCACCGGAGGCCGTGGACTGGTTGGTCGACCAGCAGTGCGGGGCCGGCTCGCCGGCCGGCACGGTGGGTGCCTGGCAGGCCTACCGGGCCGACACCAGCCAGCCCTGTGACGCGCCGAACCCGGTCACCTTCGCCGGACCCGACAGCAACTCCACCGCCTTCGCGCTGCAGGCGCTGGCGGCCTTGGGGGTCGACCCGTCCGAGGACGGGCTCGGCCTGCTCGCGTCCTGGCAGCAGCCTGACGGGGGCTTCGAGTTCCTGCCGGGTCTGGGTGTCGATCCGAACTCGACCGCGCTGGTGATCCAGGCGATCGTCGCCGGTGGGGAGGACCCCGCCGCTGGGCGGTGGGTGCAGCCGGGTGGCTCCGCGATGACGTCGTTGCTGTCCTGGCAGCTCGGCTGCGACCGCCCCGAGGCCGAGTGGGGCGGCTTCGCCAGCCCGTTCAGTGACGGTGCGCCTGATCTGCTGGCGACCACCCAGGCCGTTTGGGGGGCCTCTGGCCAGGCGTTCCCGCTGGAGCTGCGCGGGGCCTTCGCCCCGGCGCCCGATCCCTGCGGGGTGCCGCCAGTCCCTGATCCACCGGCCCCGACCACGACCGCCGGGACGGGGAGTCCGAGCGTGCCGGTGGCCGCGCCCCGGTACACGGGATAGCCGCCCATCGACCAGCCGGGGTGGTCCGCCACCGCAGCCACCCCCTGCCCTAGATTTAGTCACATGACGAAAGTCGAGCGGAAGGCGGCAGCGGCGGCGGCGCTCCGGTGCCGGTGGTGCGGACGACCGGTGGCCAGATCCGGCCGTGGGCGGCCCCGGCTGTACTGCCGGCAGGGCTGCCGCCAACAGGCGTACCTGGCTCGCAAGCTCGCCAGCGCCCACGGGCTGGGTGTCGGCGACGTGATCGTCGACCGGGACAGCCTCGAGGAGATCCAGAGCCTGCTGTACTGCCTGCAGGCCGCGATCGAGGACGTCGATCGGGATCTCGCGGCATCGGATCGCTGCGCCGACGTGCGGGACGCACTCCGCTGGCTCCTCGACAACGCCCGGCCCCTGGCCGGGGTGTGGATCGAGCCCCGGACCGCCGACCCCTCATCTCTGACTTGACGTAACGAGGATTATCGGCGGCTCGTGACACCCTGCCGGAACCGCAAGGTGCCGGAGGGGCGGGGTCTGGCACCGGCGACGAGCGAGGGCTGGTGGCCCCCGAACGGTTCGTGCACGGCGGTCAGGTCGGAGGCTCGCCGGCCACCGAGAGCTCGCCGGCGAGGTGGCCGGTGTCGTTGAAGCGGCGCAGCACCCAGCGGTCGCCCACGGCCACCAGGTGGCTGATCGAGCCGTTGTCGCTGCCCGCGAAGGCGAACGGGCGGCTGCCGGTGGCCGAAGCCAGCGCGCAACCGATCACGCCGCCGTGGGCCACGACCACCACCCGACCGTCCGGGTGGGCGCGGGCGATGCGATCGAGCGCGGGCATCACGCGGGCCCGGAGCTGGTCGTTGGTCTCCGCACCGGGAATGAGACCCCACTCCTCGGCGTCCATGGCGGCGACGAATCGGGGATCACGCCTGGCTGCCATGAACCGGAGCATGCCTCCCTCCCACTCGCCGAGGTAGACCTCGCGCAGGTCGGGCTCCACCAGCGGCCTGACCCCGAGACGCTCGGCGAGGGGCTGCGCGGTCTCGACCGTTCGGCGCAGCGTGGTCACGTAGATCGCGTCGACCCGCTCGCCCGCGAGCCGCATGCCGAGCTGCTCGGCCTGCCAGCGGCCCTCTGGAGACAGCGGCGGGTCGCCGTGGCCTCCCACGAGTGGGAAAGGCTGGCCCTCACGGGCGGGTGCCGACTCGCCGTGGCGGACCAGCAGCACCTCGGTCGACCCGGGCGGCGGACGGAAGCGGAACTGACGGTGTTCGACCGGTCGGGTCTGGCGCGTGATCACGGGCTGGGCAGGCTAGGCCATTCGCCCGGCCGCGCGGCGGGCCGGTACCGTGTCAGGCCTATGCCACGCCGCATCGAGGTCGAGCTCACCAGCTCCCGCGACGACGGGACCTGGACCTGGCGCGCGGCTGGCGCGAAGCAGCCGAAGGGCGAGCTGGACGGCTCCCTGCTGTACCCCGGCGCCAAGGTGGGCGACGTGGTGCGCGCCGACGCCGAGTTCTATGTCGACGGCATCACCGTCACGGCCGTGCTGCCGCCCAAGGAGAAGAGCCGCAAGGAGCCCGAACGCATCGAGCTCATCGGTCCCCCCCGCCGTGACGAGGCGCTCGTGACCACCCGGCTGGCCCGCAAGGGACCTCGGAGCGAGCGCGAGCGCGGTCCCCGGCCGGGTCGCGACCACGAGCGTGGTGCCGAGCGGCGGGAACGCCGGCCCCGCCCCGAGCGGCCCGCCCCCGAGCCCCGGCCGAAGGCCCCCAGGCTGCGACCCAAGCGCGCCCATCGTCAGGCCGTGCTGGCGTCGCTGCCCGACGAGCACAAGCCCATCGCCGAGCAGGTGTTGCGCGGTGGCATCCCCGCCGTGCGCCAAGCGGTCGACAAGCAGAACGAGCTCAACCGGGCCGAAGGGAAGCCGGAGATCAACGCCGAGCCCCTGGTGGCGATCGCGGAGTCGTTGCTCCCCCGGTTGCGGGCCGCTGAATGGCGCGACCGGGCCGAAGCCGCGCTCGCCGCGGCAGGAGAGGTCGACCTCCGAGACCTGCGCTCGGTGGTCGTCGCTGCGGAGCAGGCGGCCCGCGACGACGAGGCCCGCGCGCTCGCCGAGCAGCTCCGAGCGGCGCTGAGCGAGCGGGTCGAGGCCGAGCAGGCCGCGTGGCTCGCGGAGCTCGACGAACTCCTCCGCGACGGGCGCGTCGTGCGGGCGCTGCGTCTCAGCTCCCGCCCACCCAAGGCCGGGGCCCTCCTGCCGCCGGATCTCGCCGAGCGGCTCGCGTACGCCGCGTCGGGCGCCTTGACGGCGGAGACCGGCCAGGACCGCTTCGCCACGATCCTCGACGCCCTGGCGTACGCGCCGGTGCGTACGCAGGTCACGGCGCAGAGCCTGCCTGCCAAGCCCAGCGAGGAGTTGCTCGGCGCGGTCAACCGGCTGGCCGGGCGCCTCCCCCAGATCGCGGCCCAGTTCGGGGTCGAGCCCTCCACCGTCCCGCCGCGAGCGAAGCCCGCCCGCCCGCCGGCCCCACCGCCGGGCGAGCACCCCAGGCCCTGACCCAGCGCCGCTCAGCAACCAGCAGCGAAGATCGGCACCTCGGCCGGGCTGGCGAGTACCACGTCACCAGCCTCGGGCACCGCTCGGGGGTTCCAACCCGCCAGCCCGAACGGCACGCCGAGCTCGCGGGCCAGGGCCCGGTCGTGCGAGGTGTCGCCGACGAACACGACATCTCCGGCCGTGACCCCCAGGGCGACCAGGACCGGGGTGAGGCGCTTCGGGCCGTCGAACGCATCGGCGAAGAGCGCGACATCCGGCGACCACCCCAGGCGGCGCAGCTCCGCTCGCCCGGGTCGAGGGTGCTTGTTCGAACACACGGCCCAGCGGTCGAGCGAGACCAGCATCTCCTCCACCCCGGGGAACGGCGCCGCGGCAGCGACGTCGTAGCGCTCGAGGTACGCCTCGACCGCGATCCCCAGCCGCGCACACTCGTCGGCCAGGACGTGGCCGAACGTGACCTCCCCCGCCGGCACACCGAGCGCAAGAAACGGCGCCATGAGGGCGGCGTCGGAGTCGAGGAGCGTGCCGTCCAGGTCGAAGATGGGGACCCGGCTCACCGGAAGGTCACGTCTCGCGCGGCGCCAGCACGGAGGAGCGGCTCGCCCTACCCCGGTACTCGCCGCTGCCGAACTCCTCGTCCCACTGTGCCCCGCAGGAGCGGCACACGCACGTGTCGAGCCGGAGTGAGCCGAGGTACAGCCGCTCAACCTCGTAGTCGCCGCAGAACGGGCACCGTAGGCGCCCGCTGGATCCGTCGTCGTCGTCCATGGGTCTGCCGACAGGCTAGCCAACCGTGCCCGCCGGAGGTCGGAACCCCGGCGCAAGCGACCGGCCGGCAGTGGCCGAGGTGGCCTCGTGGGCGACCTGCCCCTCACCGGTTCGAACCGCTCGGCCGCCACCGCCTAGGGTGCTCGCCCATGGTGGACTACGAGGTGCGTGGACGGGTCGGGGTGTTGACGATCAATCGGCCCGACAAGAAGAACGCGGTCAACGGCGACGTCGCCCGGGGCATGGAAGCGGCGATCGACCGACTCGAAGAGGATCCTGAGGTGTGGGTGGGCGTGCTGCAGGGTTCGGGCAGCGTGTTCTGCGCCGGTGCGGATCTGAAGGCGATCAACGAGGGCCGGGCCGGGGAGCTGCAGACCGAGCGAGGAGGCTTCGCCGGCATCGTCGCCCGGGCGCGTACCAAGCCGATCATCGCTGCGGTCGATGGTCCCGCCCTGGCCGGCGGGACCGAGATCGTCCTGGCCTGTGACCTCGTCGTGGCGTCGACCGCGGCGAGCTTCGGCATCCCGGAGGTGAAGCGCTCGCTGGTGGCGGCCGCAGGCGGGCTGTTCCGGCTCCCCCGCCTCCTCCCCCGCAACATCGCGCTGGAGCTGGGCCTCACCGGTGATCCGATCAGCGCCGAGCGGGCCGCCCACTTCGGTCTGGTGAACGAGCTGTGCGAGCCGGGTGGCGCCCTCGACGCCGCGATGGGGCTCGCGGAGCGGATCACCAAGAACGCTCCGCTCGCCGTGCGGGAGACCCGGCGGCTCATGCTGGAGCTGGCGGGCGCGGACGACGAGACGGCGTTCCGCGAGTCGGGCGCGGCGATGGTCAACCTCGCCAGCACCGAAGACTTCTGGGAGGGGCCGAAGGCGTTCCTCGAAAAGCGCGAGCCCGAGTGGAAGGGTCGCTGACCGGACCCGTCAGGTGAACGCATCGAGCACACCGTGCTCGTGCAGGAACTCCGCCAGACCGTCCACCAGGTTCAGCTCGAGGATCCGTTCCAGCGGGACCCAGGCTGCCTCGGCGGCGTCGTCGCCGGCAACCGGTGCCCGATCGTCGAGAACGGTCACCTCGAAGTCCGCGATGACGAAGTGGTGGTCGTCGTCGATGCGCTCCACCCAGCCGACCAGCGAGCCGCAGACGCACTCGAGGCCGGTCTCCTCGCGGACCTCGCGGACCACCGCCTCGGCCAGCAGCTCGCCTCGCTCGACCCGACCACCCGGCACCGACCATTCCCCCGCAGCGGGGCCGTGCCCCCGGCGCACGAGCAGCACCGAGCCGTCGAGCACCGCCACTGCGCCCACACACAGGACCGGGCCATCCACTCGTTCAACCATCCTCGGGGGCGAGCGAGCGGTGCACGACGATGGCCCGGGCCGTCAGACCGAAGCGCTCGAAGAAGTTCTTCGCCGCCCGGTTTCCCGGCAGGACCATGGCATCCAAGCCCGAGCAACCTCGTTCGGTGGCCCATTCGAGGAGTCGGTCCATGAGGGCCTCCCCCACGCCGACCCCCCGCGCGTCGGGCTCGACGTACACGTCGTCGACCACGCCGAGGAGGCGCCCGTCGCGCAGCCGCTCGGTGTGGGCCACCGCATAGCCGACGGTCGTCCCGTCGATCATCCCCACGAGCACCTCGTGGTCGGCATCGGCCAGCGCGGCAGCCAGCTGGTCGTCCACCGGCTCCGCACGGGCCACCCGGGAGGCCCACAGGTCCCCACCCCGCTGGGGTCGCAGCTCGGCGACCGCCTGCCGCACCAGGGCCGCGATGGTCCCGATGTCGGTGGCGTCCGCCGGCCGGGCCTCCTCCAACCCTCCTCCTAGCCGGACTGCAGCTGGGCGATCTTGTTCAAGATCGTCTGCCGGCCCCGGGTCGCTGACTCGTAGGTGCGGACCGCTTCCAGCTCCTCGGCGGTGAGACCCTCGAGGCGCGGAACGACCTGCGAGGCGGAGAGGCTGTCGTAGTCGGGGATGGCGAGCGTCTCGGCGGGAAACGGTGGCTGCGGCCGGCCAGCCGGAGCTGGGGCACCGGTCGGCCCGGTCGGCTCCCCCGCTGCTCGGCGCTCACCGTTCGGTCCAGCCGGGGCGGCCGGCACGGTGGTGGCGCTGTCCGGTGGTGGCGGCGAGGGCTCCGGCGGGAGCAGGCCGAGGCCGCGGAGCAAGCTCATGGCGGGAGCACCGGCCGGGCCCAGCAGACCCTCCGCCGCCTCACTCCCCTTGCGGATCGCGTACTTGCCGATCACCCGCGCCAGCACGATCTGGTTGCGGCCGCGATCGACGAACCGGGGAAGCAAGGATCGAGCCTCCAGGCCGAAGCCGAGAGGCGCGTAGACGCAGTACTCCAGCGCGGTCTCGACGGGTGATCTGGCGTGCTCGCGGTCGCTCACGGGTTCCGATGATGGCTCAGGGCGGCCACCCCGGCCTACTTGCGAGCCTTCGCGTACTGCCGCTCGAGGACCTCGATGGCCGGGCACACGCTCTCGCCGACGGGGCACTCAAGGTGATCGGGAGGGCCGAACTGGCCCGGGTGGACCAGCAGGAAGCAACCGGTGCAGGTGAACTCGTTCGCCTTCTTGGGTTGGACCCCGTCAACGGACTCGCCCGTGGCCCGCGGCTCTTGCTCTTCGAGGTCCTCGTCCTCGTCTTCGTCCTCGCTGGCGGCGATCCGGTCCTTGAGGATGGTGTCGAGGTCGGCTTCGACATCGTCCGGGTCGAGCTCCTCCTCGTCGTCCTCTTCCTCGTCGCGCTTCTTGCGGGCTCTGGGGGGCTCTTCGACGACGGCGACGTCGGTGTCCTCATCGTCGAGGACGAGCTCTTCCTCTTCGAGCTCCTCGTCCGCGAGGACGCTCTCGTCGAGATCCTCCGCGTCGAGGTCCTCGACGTCCATGGTGTCGTCGAGGTCGTCCAGGTCGCCGTCGATCAGGTCGTCGTCAGCCATGGCTTCCTTCGTCGTCGGGGGCTGATTCTGTCCACACGCGGGGCGGACTATACGTCCTACGAGCGGGAGCTGCGCCCCTCACGAGCAGGTCATTCCCCGCGGCGGGCCCGGGCGGCTCAGGCACGGTTGCGGCGAGCCTCGGCCCGACGCTCCGCGTCCAGTCGCTCCAGTTCCGGCTCCGCTGCGTGGTCGACGAAGGACATGGCCTCCGCGATCGCCCGGTGGCCCGCCTCCTCAGCGAGCAGGCGATGCATCTCCTGGGCCACCAGGCGGTAGGCGGGGTGGCCCTGCGGGGTGGAACGCAACTCGATCAGGTGCATCGCCTCCCGGGCGTTGATCTGCATGGTGAACCGGACGTTGTAGGCGAGCGAGACCGCGTAGGACGCCTCGGCCGGGAACCGCTCCGCCAAGGCGTCGTAGAGGGCGGCACTGCGGGCCATGGCCGCATCGAAGGCGTCGGCCGCTCCGGCGAGGTCGACGGCCTGCGGCCGGGCGTATCCGTGACGGGGGGTGAGCTGTTGCCACTCGATGGTGAGCATCCGGTGACGCTGCAGGTCCCGGAACGCGCCGTAGTCGGCGAGGATCTCGAAGCGGTAGCTCGGCCGCTCGAAGGCCCTGCCCGGCTTGTGGCGACGATTCCCGCGATGACCGGTGTAGGTGCGGATGACCGCCACCCGCTCCTCCACGGACATCTCCCGTACCCGGCGCTCGATCTGCCGTTCCGGCAGGCGGGTGTAGGGCGAGAGCATGGCGGTGACCAGCTTGACCTCGGCATCGGGGTCGTGGTCGACGAGCTGCACCGCGGGCACGTGCTCCGGTGCGACCTCGGCGGGGAAGAGCCGCTGCGCGAGCTCCTCCATCCGGTTCCTGGTGGTCTCCAGGTAGCGGCTCCACGCCACCCCCCGGTCGTCGAGGTCGACACGCTTGAGGAACGACGGGATGACCTTGCGCAGTTCGGTCAGCATGAGATCGGCGTAGTCCCGGGCCTCCGGCAGCGCGTGGGCTCGCATGCGCAGCAGCAACATCTCGTAGGCCTGCCCGGTGCCGTAGATCCCCACGTTCGACAGCGACGCGGCTGGCAGGATGCCGCGCAGGGCATCGAAGGCTTTGGCCCGGACCGCCTGCCGGTAGATGAAGTCGGAGTCGCCGTCCTGCTTGGGGAACTGCTCACGGAAGAAGTCCTGGAGCTGCGGCACCAACTCTGCGTAGGTGTCGAAGAGCCGGTCCATGTCGCCCACGTACCGGGTGCCCAGCGAGGACATCAGGATCTCGGGGGGCCGGTAGAAGCGGTAGCGACCGCCGATGCGAACGTCGTAGGCGATGTAGCGGGTGGACTGCTCGAGGTAGGACATCAGCCGGCCCCACTCGAGCACCTTGGTGAGCAGGTTGGAGGCCTGCTCGCAGGCCAGGTGGACGCCGCCGAGCTGGGCCACCGAGTCGTCGCCGTACTCGAAGAACACCCGGTCGTACAGCTCTTCGGCCCGTCGCAGCCCGACGGTGGCATCGATGCTCGCATCGCCGCTGATGTCGAGCTCGTTGACGAACTCGTCGAGGAAGAGCCGGCGCAAGCTCTTCGGTGAGCGCGAGTAACGGGCGAAGAGCGCCCCCTTCACCACCTCCGGCAGGTTGACCAAGGCGAAGACCGGACCGTCGAGGTTCGTGAAGTACCGCCGGAGGATGTCCGCCTCCTCAGGGGTGAACTCCTCGGCGACGTAGACAGTCACGGTCGGGCAGCGTAGGGCATGGCAGCTGGCCCCCGCGCACCCCCGGGAGCAGCTCAGCGGCCCGGCCCGGAGGCCGGATCGACCCCGCCACCCGCCTCGGCGAAGGCGTCCCGCACCGCCTGGAGGGCCTCGGGGAGCAGCCACAGGTCGGCCACGGTCATGGCCATGGCCTTGGCGGCGTCGAGCACCGCCCGGTCCGCCCCTTCGCTCGCCGTGTACTCCGCGAACTCCGGGGTGTGGATCCCCACGTGGGGCGGTGCCACGGCGATCATGGGGTGAATGCTCGGCACCAGATGGCTGACGTTGCCCATGTCGGTGCTACCCACCACCCGGAGGTCGAACTCGTCGGGGTCGCGCAGGTGCCGGCCCAGCCGCTCGGCGTTGGCCGCGTAGAGATCCAGCAGGGGCTCGTTGTCCACCATGTCGGCGTAGGGCGGGTCCTTCCACTCGGCCTCCATCCGGCACCCGGCGGCGTCGGCACCGGCCTGGAGGCACGCGTGGACCCGCTCGGCCAGCGCGTGGAGTCGCTTCATCGTGGCGGCGCGTACGTACCACTGTGCGGCGGTGTGAGCCGGAACGATGTTGGGCTTGTCGCCGGCCTCGGTGAAGATCCCGTGGACCCGCTCCTCGGGCCTGATGTGCTGGCGCAACGCCGCTACGTTCATGTAGCCGAGCACGGCCGCGTCCAGGGCGTTGCGCCCCTTGTGGGGGAACGCCGCCGCGTGGGCGGCTTCACCGTGGTACTCCACCCAGAGCTGCTGGATGGCGATGACGTCCATCCGCCGCAGATCGGCGCCGGCGGGATGCACCATCATCGCCGCGTCGACCCCGTCGAGCGCCCCGCGACGGGCCATGCGGACCTTGCCCCCTCCCCCCTCCTCGGCTGGGGTCCCGAGGACCGCCACCCGCCCGCCCAGCTCTCCCGCCATCGCCGCGACGGCCAGGCCGGCACCGAGGCCGGCGGCGGCGATGACGTTGTGCCCGCATGCGTGGCCGATGCCGGGCAGCGCGTCGTACTCGCACAGCACCGCGACCGTGGGGCCAGCCGAGCCGGCTCGGGCAGCGAACGCCGTGTCCAGCCCGTAGGCGTGGCACTCGGTGTCGAGACCCTCGGCGGCCAGGATGCCGGTGAGCAGGTCATGGGCGAAGCGCTCACGGAAGGCGAGCTCAGGGTTCGCGTGGATCTGCCGGGCGACGTCGACGAGGAGGTCGGCCCGCTCGTCGACCTCTTGGCAGAGACGATCCTTGACCGCGTCGAGGTCGGTCGGGGGCATGGAACCGAAGGCTAGCGCTCGCCCGCCTGACGCCCGGTCACACGACGACGATCAACGCGTCGGGCTCGACCCGGACCGCGACCCGCGCGGCCCGCCCCACCTTCTGCCCGTCCAGCCACACGTCCAGCGGTGGTGACAGCTCATCACTCCATGCCGGTGCCCGAAGGGTCCGGATGCCGGGATGCGGGAGGTGGGCGCCGGTGCGAACGCGGCGGCGGGCTTTCAGGCGGTCACCGAGCGAGAGGTCCGCATCGGAGATGTCCAGCAGCCCGTCGTTCGGGTGGGCGCGGGGCCCGAGGTCCCAGTCGCCGAGCCATTCGGCGTTCATGGCGACCACGATCCGCCCGAGCCACCACGACCGGCGAGCGACCAGATGGGCGACGAACCAGTGCAGCCTCCCGTCCACCAGCGCGGCGCCGAGATCGACCGGGAACGACATGGCCTCGCTGGACCTCAGCCGGGCGGCGTCGCCGGTGCCGCCGAGCGTCCGGCACAGGTCACCACCGAGCAGGCCGAGCGGCGGCACCGGTTCGTCGCGGCGGCGATGAGCCTCCACCACCGCTCGGGCTTCGGCGTCGGAGTGGACGACCACCCCGTGGGGGGGCAGCGGCTCGGCCCTCCCCCAGGTGACGCCCCGCTCGACCGTCACCCCACCGGCTCCGTCGGCACCTGATCGGCGGTCTCGGGGGACTCGATGGCGGAGGAGGCGGCGACCACCCCCCGGAACAGCGCGTCCGAGGCCAGCCGTGCTGCGACCGCGGTCTGCGGTTCGGAGGCGGCCTCCCCGATCTGCCGCAGCAGGTCGAGGAGCTGCTTCACGTTGCGCACGAAGTCGCCAGCGGCGATCCCCTCCTCGGCCAGCACATCGTCGAGTCCCTCGCCTGCGGCCCACGCGTGGGCGAGCGCCAGGAACCCCGGGTCGGGACCGCGGGTCTGGCTCAGCCCGAGCCGCCGCTCGTCCGCGTTGAGCTCGGCGGTGATCTGGCCGATCTGCTCGACCCGGTGCCGGACCGTGGCGCTGGGGAACCACGGCTCGAGCGGCGGCCCGCCGGCACGGTGCTCGTAGGTGAAGCAGGAGACCACACCCGCCAGGGAGGCGGGATCGAGCCCGTCGAGCAGGCCGGCTTCCAGGCTCTCGGCCACCAGCAGGTCCGACTCGTGGAAGATGCGCACCAGGCGCTCGCCCCGCCGAGTGAGGGACCAGCCCTCGAGGTACCCCCAGGCCTCGAGGAGCTGGCAGACCCGATCGAACTGCCGGGCGAGGGATTCGGTGTGGCTGCGGATCTGGCGTTCGAGGTCATCGACCTCCCGCTCGGCTCGAGCCAGCTGCCGGGCGGCGCGCAGGTGGCGATCGCGCTCCGGGCAGTGCCCGACCGGATGCTCCGCGCTGGTGGTTGTCGCGATGACCCCACCGGCGGCACCGGTTTCCGTCGGAGCCGGTGGCCGGCTGACCGCGACCTGCTGGAGGGCCTGGATCACCGCCCGCTGGAAGCTGGCGCTCTGGGGGGCGAAGGGCTGCGGCAGCGGGACCTCGCCGATCCGGGCCGGAGGATGACGAAAGTCGGCTGCGCCGAGGTTGAGCACCCGGCGCTGCGGGGTGATGACCCGCAGCCGCACCGCACCGGCCTTGCGGTGGGAGACCGACAGGACCGCGGCCTTCCCGGCGGACTTGCCGCCGTGCAACCAGATCACGTCGCCGGGCTTGAGGCGGCTGAGGGCCTCACGGACCTCGGCCTCACCGACCGAGCCCCGGGCCCGGCCTGCCGAGCGCTCGGCATCGACCAGGGCGCGGTACTCCCCCACGTCGCCCAGCTCGCAGGTCGCTGCGGCGCGCAGCTCGTCGAGGTGGGCCTTGCGCGCCGCCAGCCTCGTCTCCAGCCGGACCACGGCCCGGTCGGCTTGGAACTGGGCGAAGGAGAGGTTCAGCAACCGGTGCGCCCGATCGGCCGGGTAGCGGCGCACGAGGTTGGCCGCCATGTTGTAGGTGGGGCGGAACGCCGAGCTCAGCCGGAAGCTGCGACTCGCGGCCAGCGCAGCGACGTCGGCGAACGGGACGAACGGCGACCACAGCGCGATGGCCGTGCCGTGATCGTCGATGCCCCGTCGCCCCGCCCTCCCGGTGAGCTGCGTGTACTGGGCAGGCGTGAGGAACTCGTGGCGCTCGCCGGTGAACTTGGTCAGCTTCTCGATCACGACCGAGCGCGCCGGCATGTTGATGCCGAGCGAAAGCGTCTCGGTGGCGAACACGACCTTCACCAGACCTTCCACGAAGCAGGCCTCGACCGCCTCCTTGAACGGCGGGACCATGCCGGCGTGGTGAGCCGCGAACCCTGCCTCGAGCCCGGCCAGCCAGCGCCGGTGGTCCAGCACCTCCAGGTCCGCGTCGCTCAGGGAGGCGACGTGGCGCTCGGCGAGATGCCGGATGCGGGCCCGCTCGTCGCCGTCGGTGAGCCGATGCCCCGAGCGCAGGCAGGCCGTGACGGCGTCGTCGCAGGCGGCTCGGCTGAAGATGAAGTAGATGGCCGGGAGGAGGTCATGCTCATCCAGGAACGCCACCAGCTCGGAGCGGGTCGGGGTGGCGTAGCGCCGGCGGTTGCGAGATCGCCAGGCTTGGCGGGGATCGACGTCGTAGCGGCTGCCCTGCCGGTTCGGCTTGCCGCCGGTCAGGGTGGGGATGACCACCAGCTCGTCGCGCAGCCGATCCTCGACCGCGAAGAGGTTCTCGAGCGCGACCGGCCGGCGCTCTTCGATCACCGTCGCGGTCGGACCCCGCACGGTCGTGATCCAACTCGTGAGTTCCTCAGCGTTGGACACCGTGGCCGACAGGCAGACGAGCCGGACCTCGGGGGGCAGGTGGACGATCACCTCCTCCCACACCGGGCCACGGTACGCGTCCTGCAGGTAGTGCACCTCGTCGAGCACGACGAAGCGCAGACCGACCAAGGCACCCGAGCGGGCGTAGATCATGTTGCGGAGCACCTCGGTGGTCATGACCACGATCGGCGCGTCCCCGTTGATCGTGTTGTCGCCGGTGAGCAGCCCGACCTGCCCGGCCCCGTGGCGCCGGACCAGGTCGTGGAACTTCTGGTTCGACAGCGCCTTGATCGGGGTGGTGTAGAAGGCCTTCCTGCCGGACCGTAGAGCCAGCTCCACCGCGTGTTCGGCAACGACGGTCTTGCCGGAGCCGGTCGGTGCGGCGACGAGGACCGACTCGCCCCGCTCCAGCGCCGTCATGGCCTCGATCTGGAATCGGTCGAGGTCGAAGTCGTAGCCGCGCTCGGGCATCGGATCGAGGCTACGGCGCGGCCGCGCCGGCCACCTGGCTCTGCTTCCGTCCCTTCCGCCAGTGGAACAGGGCACCGATCCCGATCGAGCCGAAGTACAGCAGGACCATGGGGGTGACGAGAGCCATCATGGTGATCGGATCGCCGCTCGGGGTGATCACCGCGGCGACGATGGCGATGATCACGATCGCCATCCGCCAGAACCGCAGGAGCTGGCCGGGCTTGAGCACGCCGATCATCTGGAGGGCCACCAGCAGCACGGGCGCTTCGAACCCGGCACCGAAGGCGAGCATCATGTAGGTGGTCAGGGTGAGGTACTTCTCCTGGGTGAAGATCTCGCCGACGTTGTCGCCGCCGAGGCCGAGCAGGAACTCGAGCGCGGGGGTGAGCGACCAGTACGCGAGGGCGGCGCCGAAGGCGAAGAGCAGCAAGGAGCTGGCCACGAAGGGGATCGCGTACCGCTTCTCGTGGGGGTACAGCGCGGGGGTGACGAAGCGCCAGAGCTGCCACAGGATCACCGGCATGGCGAAGGCGATGCCGATGTAGGCCGACACCTGCAGCCGGACGGTGAACAGCTCGATCGGGTCGGTGACGAACAGCTGGGCGTCCGGCTTGATCTGTCGGTAGGGGCCGAGCAGCAGCGAGAGCACCGTCGGGTAGAGGATCCACCCCATCACCCCGCCCACCGCCACCGCGAGGATCGACTTGATGAGACGCGACCGGAGCTCCGCCAGGTGCTCCCAGATCGTCATCCGGCCGCTCTCGTCAGCCACCTCGCGCGGCACGGCGCTCATGATCGAAGCTCCCCGCTACGCGGCGCTCGAGTCGCTCGTGGGCGACTCTCCGGCACCGGAAGCCCCAGGCTCCACCCTCGGCGAGGGAGGCTCGACCAGACGGGGACCGGTCGCCCTGCCCGCAGGTCTGATCACCGGGTCGTCTTCCAGCTCCATCGCCTGGCGCATCTCCTGCTGGAAGCCGTGCGAGATCCGCCGCAGCTCACCCATGACCCGCGCCGCCTTACGCGTGTACTCGGGGAGCTTGTCCGGCCCGAGCACGATCAGGGCGAGCAGGAGGATGACGAGTACCTCGCCACCTCCGACGTTGAACATGCCACAAGTCTACCGGGCGGTGATCCGGCGAAGGGAGTCGTCCACGTGGTCGGCCCGCCGGCGACCCTGCTGTGCCGCCCGGGCGATCTGGCGCCCACGTGCCGATGCCTGGCGCAAGGTGAGCAGGCTCCGCTCCAGCTGCCGGACCTCACGGTCGATGGCATGTGCCAGACGCAACGCCACCACCGCGGTCAGGGCCAGGGCCGCCGCAGGCAGGAGCCACCACAGAGCCACGGCGCCAGCCTAGGGTCCTGCTCGTCTCCGAGTACCGCGGCCCCGGGACGATCAACGCTCGTCGAGCGCCCCGAGTGCCTGCCACAGGCGATCGTCGTCCTGGAGGAGGTGGTGGAAGTCGATGAGGTCGTCGTGGGTGATGGGCTGGCCCGTGCCGCGAGGCTCGGCCAACTCCAGCGGTGGCTCCCAGGTCTCGTAGGAGACCCCCGAGGCGACGAGCAGATCGATGGTCCGAGCCTCGGCCGGCTTGACGACCGTCATGGCGCACACAGGGCAGCGGAACAGGTAGGTGCCCTGATTGTCGGCGGTGCACACCCGAACGTGCACGTCGCCCGTCGTCAACTCGACGTCGCCGCACTCGCTGCAACTGGCCCGAATCGTTGCCATCTCCGAAGCCCCTCCTCTCACGCTCACCCGAGGCATCGGCAGTCGTTCTCCGGGGCTTGAGTCCGCGAGGGTGGGCCGTTCGGCCCATTTCAGGCGGTCACCACCCAGGGTGGGTGGCTGGCGTGGGGCCGACCACCAGGCGAGGATGGCCCCGTGCCGACCAGGCTCCCATCGCTGGGCCGAACCCCGATCGGCTTCGCCCACCGTGGAGCTCGCGCGCACGCGCCGGACAACACGCTCGAGGCGTTCCGGCTCGCGCTCCGTCTGGGCGCGGCGGGCCTCGAGAGCGACGTGTGGATCACCGCCGACGGCCACCCGGTGCTCGACCACGACGGCGTGGTGGGTCGGCTGCGGCGTACCCGCATCCGGGACGTGGCCCGCCACGACCTGCCGAGCCACATCCCGACGCTGCGGGAGCTCTACGAGGAGTGCGGCGACGGCTTCGAGCTCTCCCTCGACGTGATGGATCCGGCTGCGGTGCCCCAGGTGCTGGCCATCGCCCGATCGGTGAGCCGAGACGCCGAGGAGCGGCTGTGGCTGTGTCATCACGACTGGACCGTGGTGGCGAGCTGGCGGGAGCTGTCCCCCGCCGTGAAGCTGGTGGACTCGACCCGCATGCGCCACATGAAGGACGGGCCTGAGCGCCGGGCCGCGGCGTTGAGGGCCGCGACCATCGACGCCGTGAACCTGCACCACACCGACTGGACCGGCGGTTCCGTGACGTTGTTCCACCGCTTCGGGATCCATGCCTTCGCCTGGGACTGCCAGCAGGAGCGGGTGCTGGGCGAGATGCTCGACGCTGGGATCGACGCCGTCTACAGCGATCACGTCGACCGCATGGTGGCGGCGCTGGCGCGCGCTGCTTGAGGTCAGAGGGATCCGAAGCGGTTCAACGGCCAGATGCGGAAGAACGCACGGCCGAGCACGTCGCGCTCCGGGATCGGGCCGAACCAGCGGCTGTCGCGCGACGAGCTGCGGTTGTCACCCATGACCCACAGCGAGCCCTCGGGAACGACGCAGGGCTTGTCCTCGGTGCACTTGTCGGTGGGGCCGTTCTCGGTCTTCGTGCCGCTCGGCAGGTAGGGCTCGGAGAGCAGCTGGCCGTTGATGTAGACGTGACCGTCGCGGATGACGATCCGGTCGCCGGGCAAGCCGATCACGCGCTTGATGAGGTCCTCGATGTCCTCGCCGGTCTGATCGAGCGGCGGTCGCTCGAAGACCACGATGTCGCCGCGATGGACGTCGTGGAGCCGGTAGCTCAGCTTGTTGACCAGCACCCGGTCGCCGATCTCCAAGGTGGGCACCATCGACTCGGACGGGATGTAGAACGCTTGGAACAGGAAGGTCTTGATGACCAGCGCGAGAGCCACCGCGCCGACGATGACGACCACCCACTCGATGAACGAGCGGGCACTCGACGGGCGTCGCTCGGTCACGAGCACATCCTGGGTGGGGAACTCGAAGTTCGGCGTCTGGTCCGGCGAGGGTGGCGCCGGCTCGGGGCTGTCTGTGTTCGTCACCGGCGTTCTCGGGTACGAGTGATGGGAGGTGGGCCGAGGCTACCCGACGTGCGGGCGACCCAGCGCGCGCTCAGGTGGTCACGTAGCGTGCCAGCACGCGCGTCGCCGCGTCGGCCCCGGCGGTGGCGAGATCGGCGGGCGCGCTCACCACCGTCGCGTCGGGGCCCAGGCGCAGCACCAGCCGCTCGAACCACGCCCGGGCGGTGACCGCCAGGGTCACCCGGACCCGGCCACGCTCGAGTTCGGTGACCCCCTCGGTGGGGTACTCGTCGATGACCCAACGAGCCGCCGGAGCGAGTTCGATCGTGACCCGGGGTGCGTCCGGGTCGGGGCGGAACGACGGTGCCAGCTCGCCTGGCGGGGGCTGCTCCACCGGCTCGGGGAGCAGCCGTGCACCGTCGATGCGATCGACGCGGAAGGTCCGGCGGGCCTCCGAGCGGTGGCAGTACGCCTCCAGGTACCACTCCCCACCGCGGGCGAACAGCCGCCACGGCTCCACCACCCGCCGCTGGTGCTCGTCCCGCCCGTAGGAGTAGTAGCGGAGCTCGACCCGGCGTTGGTGGGCGATCCCCTCCCGGAGGAGATCCATCGTGGTCTCCTCGGCGTCGCCGAGATCGATGTCGACCGCTGACGGATCGACACCGAGGACCTCGGCGATCTTCGCCACCCCGCGGGCCAGGGCTCCACCGGGATCGGCGCCGGGGACCGACTCGAGGCTCCGCCCGGTCACCACCAGCGCGAGTGCCTGGTCCGGGGTGAGACGGAGGGGTCGCTTGAACCAGTCAGCCAGGTAGATGTGGAGGCGATCGTCCGCGTCGATCTCCCAGTCGATGAGCTCGTGGGGGGTGAAGGGGTACACGCCCACCATCCACAGCATGTCGAGCTCCTTCGTGAGCTCCGCTCTCGTCAGGCTGAAGCGCTGGCAGACCTGCTCGACGGGCGCGCCGCCCGGTTGCGCGACGACCCAGGGGATGAGCGCGAGGAGCCGGCGAAGCCGCGAGGTGGCCGAGATCCGGCTCACCGCCGGCACCCTGCGAGCTGTTCGAGCCAGCGGATCATCTCGGCTCGACACTCCGGCGGCCCGAGAACGGTGGCGTGATCGAGGAAGGTGAGCGCGAAGGATCGGAACGCCGGCCAGTTGCGCACCGGAACCCTGAAGACGGCGCTGCCGTCCGGCCGCTGGTCGGCCGCCACCTCCGCACCGAGGTACCGGCGGGCCCATCCGGCCTGCTCCGCGTCGACGAGCAGTTCGACGTCGACCGGATCTGCGTCCCCGTACTCCCAGGGGCGGCCGAGCTCGTCGTCGGGGACGGCAACGCGCTCGAACGATCCCGGCGCACCGGCGACCACCGTGCCGACGATGCGGTCGAGCCGGAACCGGCGCTCCTCGTCGTGACCGTGGTCGCGACCCACCACGTACCAGCGTCCGAGCTGGAAGTCGAGGCGGTGGGGGTCGATCGTGCGCTCCCGCTCCTGCTCACCGCTGCGGTAGGTGAACGTGACCGGCCGGCACTCGACCACCGCGCCGAACAGTGGGACGAGCGCCGGCTCACTCGGCACCTCCGCCAGCTGCTCGCCGCCTTCGCCGACCTGCCCCCCGAGTTTCCAGAGAGCCTCGACGCCCTCCACCCCTTCGATCCGCACGGCGGACAGCGCCAGGTTGAGTGCCGCCAGCTCGTCGGGGTCCAACCCGGGGTCCGGTAGGCGGTACTCGCCGGGGTGGATGCGGTACCCGTCGGCGGGCGGATCACGGAACGGGATGGGCTCGACCGAGATGGGCATCCCCATGTCTCGGAGTGCCTCCTTGTCCCGCTCGAACGCCCGGTGGAACGCGTCGTCGCCCTCCGGGTAGCCCGGCACACGCTCGCGCAACTCCTCGGCACTGAGCGGTCGAGTGGTGTGCAGCAAGGTCGCTGTCAGGTTCAGGAGCCGCTCGACCTTGTTCATCGCGGGCGATCCTACCGAGACCACTCCGAGACCTCGGGAAGCCGCTCGGGCTCAGAGCGAGGCGATCAGCTTCTCGACCCGCTCGTCACGGGCCTTGAACGGGTCCTTGCAGAGCACCGTCCGCTGGGCCTGGTCGTTGAGCTTCAGGTGGACCCAGTCGACGGTGTAGTCCCGTTTGCGCTCCTTCGCTCGGCGGATGAACTCGCCCCGCAGGCGGGCGCGGGTGGTCTGCGGTGGGGTCTCCACCGCGGTGTTGATCTCCTCGTCGGTACAGATCCGATCGACCAGGTCGCGCTGTTGCATCTTGTAGAACAGCCCCCGTTCCCGGTTGACGTCGTGGTACTGGAGGTCGAGCAGCGCCACGCGCGGGTGGTTGAGCGGCAGGTCGTGCTTGTCGCGATAGGACTCGACGAGCTTGTGCTTGATGACCCAGTCGACCTCGCGGTCGAGACCGAGCGGGTCCTTCTCGAGTTGTGTGAGGCAGTGCTCCCACATGCCGAGGGCCTTGAGCTCCCACGCGCTGAGGTCGCGACGCTCGGCGAACTTCAGGGCGCGCGCCAGGTACTCACCCTGGATGTCGAGGGCGCTCGCCTCCCGCCCGTTCGCGAGACGGACCCGGCGACGGCAGGTGATGTCGTGGCTGATCTCACGGATGGCGCGGATGGGGTTCTCGAGGGTCATATCCCGCAGGACGATCGACGGTTCCTCCAGCATCCGCAGCATGATGGAGCACGCTCCCACCTTGAGGAACGTGGCGTACTCACTCATGTTCGAGTCGCCCACGATGACATGGAGCCGCCGGTACCGCTCGGCATCCGCGTGCGGCTCGTCGCGGGTGTTGATGATTGGCCGGGAGCGGGTGGTCGCGCTCGACACGCCCTCCCAGATGTGCTCGGCCCGCTGGCTGATGCAGAACATCGCCCCCCGAGCGGTCTGGAGGACTTTGCCCGCCCCGGCGTAGATCTGCCGGCTCACGAGGAACGGGATGAGCACCTCAGCGTAGTGGCTGAAGTCGTCACGCCGGCTGGTCAGGTAGTTCTCGTGGCAGCCGTAGCTGTTGCCGGCAGAGTCGGTGTTGTTCTTGAAGAGGTAGATCACTCCCCGGATCCCCTCCTCGCGCAGCCGCTGCTCGGCGCTCGCCAGCAGCTGCTCGAGGATCCGCTCCCCCGCCTTGTCGTGCACCACCAGGTCGTAGATCGAATCGCACTCGGGGGTGGCGTACTCGGGATGGGAGCCAACATCGAGGTACAGGCGGGCACCGTTGGCGAGGAACACGTTGCTCGACCGGCCCCACGACACCACCCGCCGGAAGAGGTAGCGGGCCACCTCGTCGGGGCTCAGCCGTCGTTGCCCGCGCAGCGTGCAGGTGACGCCGTACTCGTTCTCGAGCCCGAAGATGCGCCGCTCCATCGCCCTCACGGTACCGGCCACCGGGAGGATCCCGGGGACCACCAGCGTGCAGCGCTCCGACGGTTCAGCCCCGTCTCGTGAGCACGGCCCGGGCCTGGCGTGCCATCTCGAGGTCCTCCCGGGCCGCGAGCACCGCCACCGCGACGGTCGAGTCCTCCGGGCTCACCACGGTGTCGGCTTCAGCCTCGTCGAGTACCTCCGGGAGGCCGAGGAAGCCGAGCCGCGCGCAGGCCGCCGCACGGATCCCGGCCGCGTTCTCCCCCACCCCCCCCCCGGTGAACACCAACGCGTCGAACCGGGTCAGGGAGGCACGCATGGCCGCGATGCCCTTCACCAGGCGGTGGACGTAGACGTCGACCGCCGACACGGCCTGGCGGTCACCGGAGCGGGCACGGGTGAGGATCACCCCGAGATCCGGTGTGCCGGCCAGAGCCAGCAGCCCACTGCGGTGGTTGAGAGCGTCGTCGACCTCGTCGGCGGAGAGCCCCGCCCGCTGCTGCATCCGCAGCACCGCCGCAGGATCGACGTCGCCGGAGCGGGTGGCCATCACCAGTCCTTCGAGCGGTGTGAGACCCATGGTGGTGTCGACGGATCGTCCACCCTCGATCGCCGCCAGTGACGCGCCGGCCCCCAGGTGGCAGGTGATCACCCCGACCTGCTCCGGCGGCCTGCCGAGCAGCTCTGCCACCCGCCGGGCCGCGTGGGCGTGGCTCAGGCCGTGGAAGCCGTAGCGGCGGATGCCGAACTGCTCTCGCCACGACGCGGGGATGGCGTAGGTAGCCGCCGCCGAGGACATCGAGGCGTGGAACGCGGTGCCGAAGCAGGCGACGGCCGGTGCGCCTGGCCGGAGTGTCGCCAGGTGGCGGATGAGCTCGACCGCTGGGGGGGGTTGTGCAGCGGCGCCAGCGCCGAGAGCTCGTCGAGGGCCCGCAGCACGTCGTCGTCGACCACGGTCGGGCCACGGAAGCGCTCCCCGCCGTGCACGACCCGATGGGCGATGGCCGCCGGCTCGACCGACCCTCGGAGGAACCTCTCGACGGCGCCGTGATCCACCGGCACCGGGAGGTGGGCATCCGCCACCACCCTGTCCAAGTGGTCGAGCAACCGGAGCTTCAGGCTGCTCGAGCCGAGGTTAGCCGAGGTTGACGACCAGGAGGTTCACCCGGCGATCACCCGCCGGTCCAGGTCCAGTCCCGTCCCTCCGGCATGTCCCCGAGGTGCTCGGTGACGTAGATCGCATGCCGGGCGAGCATCACCCGGCAGTGCTCGAGGAGCTCGTCGGAGCCCGCAGGGCGCCGCCGCGACCGCCGGAGGGCCTGCTGGACGAGCTGGTACCGGCTGACGTGGTTCAGCACCACCATGTCGAACGGCGTGGTGGTGGTGCCCTCTTCCCGGTAGCCGCGGACGTGGAACCGGTCGGTGTCGCCTTGACCGTGGATCAGTTCGTGCACCCCTCGTGCGTAGCCGTGGAAGGCGAAGATCACGTGTTGGTCGGGGGTGAACAGGTCGTTGAACTGGAGGAGGTCCATGCCGTGGGGATGGTCGTTGGCCGGACGGAGCGTCATCAGGTCGACGACGTTCACCACCCGGACCCGCAGGTCGGGCACAAAGCGCCGCAGCAGCTCGGCAGCGGCCAGCGTCTCCATCGTGACGATGTCTCCCGCGCAGGCCAGGACGATGTCGGGGTCCTCACCACCGAAGGTGCTCGCCCAGGCCCACATCCCCGCCCCTCGCGAGCAGTGCTCCCGGGCCGCATCGATGTCGAGGTACTGGAGCTGGGGCTTCTTGTCGAATGACGATGAGGTTCACGTAGCCGCGCGAGCGGAGGCAGTGGTCGGCCACCGACAGCAGGCAGTTGGCGTCCGGCGGCAGGGAGATGCGCGAGACCGACGGCTTCTTCGACATCACGGTGTCGATCAGGCCGGGGCCCTGGTGGCTGAAGCCGTTGTGGTCGTTGCGCCAGCACGTGGACGTCAACAGGAGGTTGAGCGACGCCACCGGCCGCCGCCAGCCGAGGGTGCTCGCGTGGTCGAGCCACTTGGCATGCTGCACGACCATCGACGCTGACACCATGGCGAACGCCTCGTAGGTGGCGAACAGACCGTGGCGGCCGGTGAGCAGGTAGCCCTCCAGCCAGCCCTCGCAGAGGTGTTCGCTGAGCACTTCCATCACTCGACCCTCGGGTGAGAGGTGATCGTCGGTGCTCTCGATCGGCTCCATCCAGCAGCGGTCCTCGACCTCGAAGACCGCGTCGAGCCGATTAGCCCCAATAGTTCACGAGAAGTCGTGGGCTGGGCCTCTCCCCTGATCGTGGAGGGTTCCGTTATGCAGCTCGGTCGCTCACGGTAGCGACCGTTTCGTAGTCGATGGGGGACTTCATCTCGCAGCGGCTGTGTCGCCGGCGGCGGTTGTAGTTGTCGATCCAGGCGGCGACTCGTCGTCGGGCTTCTTCCTTGGTTCGGAACGTGACTCGGCACAGCAGCTCGTGTTCGAGGGTGGAGAAGAATGATTCGGCGGCGGCGTTGTCGAGCGCCGAGCCGACTCGGCCCATGGACTGGCGGATCTTGTGATGCGCGCACGCCTGGGTGAACGCATCGGCGGTGTAGGTCGAGCCTCGGTCGGAGTGGAAGATGACCCCGGCCACCGCGCCGCCGCGGATCGTCACTGCGGTCTGGATCGCGGCCTTGGCCAGCTCGGCGTCGGGGTGCTCGCTGCGGCGCCGCAGCCGGACCAGCTCCTCGCGCTCGTTGGCGGTGAGACCCTCAGCCTCGCCCCGCTCCACGCGATCCTTGTTCACCCAGTTGCCCAGCGTGCCCTCGTCGATCCCCAGCTCGCGGGCGACCTCGGCGATGGACTTGCCGGTCTCACAACCGATCCGCACTGCGCCCGCGCGGAACTCCGGATCGAACTTCCTTCTCGTCTCGGGCATGGCATCTCCTCATAGGTGATGCCTCCACGGAACGGGGGGATGCCCACGGCGACGGCGGCGATGGCGGTGCGGTTGCGGTTCATGAGTTCCTCCTGGATCGGTGTTCAGGGACTTGTCGTGGCCACCGCTGCGGCGCTGATGGGGCCTGTGCTGCCTGGTCGAGGCCCCACAACCCCCACCAGGCCGCTGGGGCCGCCGCCGGGTGGGGCTGGCGGTCGTGCCGGCTGTCTGCTGCGTTGCTCGCCGGGCCGGCGCGTGCTCCGCTCGCCTCGAGCGGGCGCCGGCGCCGGCAATGCTGTGCTGGACACGCCGGAGGCCGGCGCCCGCCGTTGGCGGGGGCACCGGCCTCCTGTCGGGACATGTGCTGGATCGCTACGGTCGGGCTAGAACCGGTCCGGGAACTGTTGGGCTGTCGCCGAGGCAAGCACGGCGGCGGTGCCGGACATGTGGTGGACGGCCTTTCGCAGCAGTCTGGCCACGTCGCCGGGGTCGCCGGCCTTCTGGGCGTCGATGACGGCGATGAGGGTGGTGGCGTGCTCGGTGATGGCTGCCTCCACGGCGTCGGCCGGCAGGTTCGGGTTGACCGAGTTCAACGTCTCCCCGAAGGTCCGGGCGTAGGACGTGAGGCGGTCGATGGCAGCCTGCTTGCCGGCTTCGTCGTCGGCGGCGACGGCCTGGGTGTAGGCGACGAAGGCGGGGATGTGGTCCTCGGAGCGCCACAGGCCGTCGAAGGCGGTGCCGACGTCGTCGCCGTAGACGCCGCGGATGGCGTCGACGATGTCGGCGCTGTTGCTGTTGGTCGGGCCGTTCAGGGCGGTGGCGGCGGCTTCGAACTGCGCGTCGCGGCCGCCGAGGGCGCCGCCGGTTGCGCTTGCGGCGAGCCAGACGTGCTCCCGGAGCAGGGAGTGCAGCCCGGCGCGCAGCTCGGCGCCGGGAGCGTCGGCTTCGCCGTCGAACTGGTCGGGGAACTGGGCTGCAGTGGCGCCGGCGAGCGCGGCGGCCGTCCCGTTCATGTGGTGGTACGCCTCGCGCAGCAACTGGTAGACGGCGGGCTGGTCGCCTGCCGCCTGGGCGTCGATCACCGCCAGCAGGGTGGTGGCATGGGAGGTGATGGCGCCCTCGACGACGTCAGCGGGGAGGTTCTCGTTGACGCTGTTCATCGTCTCGCCGAAGGTGCGGGCGTAGGAGGTGAGCCGCTGCACGGCGGCGTCCTTGCCGGCCTGGTCGTCGGCGGCGGCCGCCTGGGTGTAGGCGACTAAGGCGGGGATGTGGTCCTCGGAGCGCCACAGCCCGTCGAACGCGGCGCCGACGTCGTCGCCGTAGGCGGAGGTCACGGCAGCGACGAGGTCGGCGCTGTTGCTGTCGGTGGGCCCGTTGAGGGCGGTGGCGAAGGCCTCGAAGGCGGCGTCGTCGCCGCGGAGGGCGGCGCCGCTGGTGAGCGCGGCGAGGTACACGTGCTCGGTGAGCAGGTCGGTGAGCCCGGCCCGGAGCGTTGCGGCGCCGGTCTCGGTGCTGGCCCCTTCGGCACTTACCGGCGTCTCGGTGCCGTTCCGGTCGGTGCCCGCCGCGCTGTCGTCGTCGTCGCCGCAGGCTGCCGCCACGAGGGACAACGCAGCCAGTGGGGCGATGAGCTTTACGAGGGTCTTGCGTGTCATGGACTTCTCCTTGTGGGGGGTCAGGTGACGCGGATCTCGCCGCGCATGGTCGCTGGGTGCAGGGCGCAGAAGTACGGGTAGGTGCCCGGCTCGTCGAAGGTGTGGGAGAACGTGTCGCCGGTGGCAACCGGGCCGGAGTCGAACAGGCCGTCGGGCTGCTGGGTGACGCCTCCGGCGGCCTGCTCGACGGTGCCCGAGGTGACGGTGTGGTCGCCGCGGTCACGCTGCTGCCAGGTGACGGTGGTGCCCGCCGGCACCTCGAGCTGTGCGGGCTTGAACGCCACCAGCTCCATGACCACCTCCTGCGCTCCTGCGGCCTCGCCGTCGTCATCACCGCCACAGGCGGCCAGGCCGGCTGCGAGGGCGACGGCGATGGCGGCGTAGTGCCACGACCGTCGGCGACGTGTTCTATGGGTGGTCACGTCCTCTCTACGGAGCGACCCGCCGCCGCGGATCACCAGGCTCGGGGAAAACGCGGCGAGGGGCCGGTTGCGCGGCCGCAACCGGCCCCTCTGCCGCAGGGGAGCGAGTGCAATGAGCGTCTACGTCGACGCTCCCCGCGGAGACCGAGGCCGGACCGGGGTGGGTGCCGTGGGCTCCGCAGCGTGGTGGCGGTCGCGGGCCCGCTGGACCAGGCCGAGGCCTTGGAGTCCGGGGAGGCGGTCGATGCGCCGGTCGATGCGCTGCGCGGCGGCCAGTCCCTCGGGCCCGTCGAACAGCCATCGGGCCACGAACGCGGACTCCTCGGCGGGCATGACGCTCGTCCCCACCGGCTGCCAGAGCTGGGACAGGGCGAAGCGCGCGAGGCGGCGAGCCCGGCCGCTCCGCTCGAGTCGGGCGGCGGCTTCGCTGGCGTAGAAGTCGATGTGCCTGCCTTCCTGGCGCATGAGCCGGCGGAGCAGCACGACCAGCACCGGGTGCGGCTCCCGGGCGATGAGGCGGGCGTACCCGGCCTGGGTCGTCCACTCGTTGACCGCACCCCACGTCAGGTGCAGCGCCGTGACGTCCTCGCCCAGCCGGCCCCGCCCGAGCAGTGACACGGCGAGCGACCACGGGCGAAGCCCCCGGTCCCGGGCCCGCGTGACCGAGGTCCGTGCGGGCCCGGCGGGCTCGCCGTGGGCGGCGAGGACCTTGCCGAGCGCCTCGCCGTGCCAGAGCTCCTCGTAGCTCCAGATCGTGAGGAACTCCGTGACGTGGGGGTCTGCGTGTGCCGGGCCGACGAGCAGGTCGCGCAGGTAGCAGACGGTGTGGTGCTCCACGTCGTGCATGTATCGGATGCAGCGCAGCGCCGGCGCCGACAGCGGCTGGCGCCGGAACGAGCCGAGATCGAGATCGTCGATCGTGACCCGTTCGGAACGTTCCTTGAATGTCTCGAGGTCGAAGCGCACACCTGCCCTACGGAGCCGCGCGCCGTCCCGGATCACCACATCCGGATGCGTCGGCGGCTCCGAATGACGAGCGTGGATCACGACCTCGTGCACGCCAGCGACGCGGCGCTCATCGTCGGGGTGGGCCGCTGGCGGCAGGACGCGCTCGCCGAGGTGTACCGGCGCCACGCCGGCAGCGTGCTCGCGCTGGCCCGCCGGCTCCTCGCCAGCCGCGAGGAAGCCGAGGAAGTCGTGCAGGAGGTGTTCCTCCGGCTCTGGAACCAGCCGGAGCGCTTCGAGCCGGCTCGTGGCTCGCTGCGCTCGTACCTGCTCGCCCAGACCCACGGCCGGGCCATCGACCGGCTGCGGTCCGACACCGCCCGCCGCGCCCGGGAAGAGCGCGATGCACGACGGACCGCCACCGGCGCCTACGACCTCGAGCACGAGGTGGCGGACCTCGTCGTCGCCGAACAGGTCAGGGCGGCCCTGGCGGTGCTGTCCGACGACGAGCGCGAGATCGTCCAGCTCGCATACTTCGGTGGTCACACCTATGCAGAAGTGGCCACGATGCTCCGGACGCCGGCCGGCACGGTCAAGGGGCGGATGCGCTCTGCGTTGACCAAGCTCCGGCGAGAGCTGCTGACCACGGGACTGGTGCGGCCATGAACCCTCGGCTGGGCCACCACGAGATCGAGGAGCTGCTCGGCGCCTACGCGCTCGACGCCGTCGACGCCGACGAGGCGCTCACCCTGGAGAACCATCTTCGCGGCTGCCCCCGCTGCCGGGCCGAGGTCGCTGCGCATCGGGAGACGGCGGCGCTGCTGGTCGAGGACCGGCTCGAACCGCCGCCCGAGCTCTGGGACCGGGTCACCGCCGGCATGGAGGAGGTTCCACCCCCGATCGACCTCGCCCAGTTCGCCCGCGCCGAGCGGCGCCCCTCTCGGGCCACCCCGTGGTGGCTGGCAGCCGCGGCCGCGGTCGCGGTCGTCCTCGGGGCCGGCTCGTTCGTCGTCCAGCAGCAGCGCCACGACCAGCTGCAGGCCGCGCTCCACAGCCAGGAGGTCGCCGTCGAGGTGCTGGCTGCCTTCAACGATCCCGGTGCACGCCTCGCCACGCTCCGATCCGGGGACGGCCAGGTACATGTGCGCGCCGTCCTGCTGCGAGACGGGACCGGCTACGTGCTCGCCGACCGCCTTCCCGATCTCAGCGGGGGCCGGGTGTACCAGCTGTGGGCCATGGTCGACGGCGCCCCTCGCTCCGCCGGTGTGCTCGGCGCCGAACCGGCCATGGCACGCTTCCACGCCAGCAACGCCACCACCGCGCTCGCCATCTCGATCGAGCCAGTCGGCGGCGCCGAGCAGCCCACCCTGCCCGTTCTTCTCACCGGGCTCCTCGAGGCATGACCAGCACCCGGACCGCTCCAGCGCGATGCCGAAGTCCACGCCCGGTGTCGTCGCCAGCCACGGGCTCCGGTGGGAGACTCCAAGACATCGACCCGTTGCCCCCGGCCCTGCCGCCCAGCGCCCGCGTGAGGGAGGACGACCTCACCCAGGCGAGCGACGCCCAGCTGGTGGTCGCCATCGGCCGTTGGCGCCAGGACGCCCTTGCAGAGGCCTACCGCCGTCACGGCGGCGCCGTGTTCGCGCTCGCCTGCCGGGTGCTCACCGACCGGCTGCTGGCCGAGGAGGTCGCGCAGGACGTCTTCGTGCGGCTCTGGCACGAGCCGGGCCGGTTCGATCCCCAGCGCGGCAGCCTGCGATCCTTCCTCCTCGCCCACGCCCACAACCGTGCCGTGGACATCGTGCGCTCCGAAGAGGCGCGGCGCGGGCGGGAGCGGCGCCAGCACCAAGAGCGCGTCCGGGTCAGCGCAGGTGAAGACGTCGAGGGTGACGTCTGGGACCTCACCGTCGCCGAGCACGTCCGCGACGCGCTGGGCCTGCTCCCTCCCGGTGAGCGGCAGGCGATCGAGATGGCGTACTTCGGCGGCAAGACCTACCGGCAGGTCGCCGCCAGCCTGGGCGAGCCCGAAGGCACCGTGAAGAGCCGCATCCGTTCGGGACTTCGCCGCCTGCGCGACAACCTTGCCGACCTGGTGTGGGAGGACAGCCGTGAACCATGACGAGATCAGCGACCTCCTCGGGGCCTACGCCCTCGACGCCGTCGACCCCGACGAGCACGCCGCCGTGGACACCCACCTGCGCGAATGCGCACGCTGCCGGGCCGAAGTGCAGGACCACCGGGAGACGGCCGCACTGCTGACCCCCAGCAGCGGCGACGCCCCCGAGCACCTCTGGCAGCGCATCGCCGGCTCGCTCGAGGCATCCCCGCCCGGGCCCCGGCTGGCCCCCGTCGAGGGCGGCACGCTCGAACGCCCCCGGCGGGTGGCTCGAGCGATGGTCGCAGCCCTCGCCGCGGCCGCCGTGATCGTCGCGGTGCTCGGCGTTCAGGTGCGCGAACAGGACCAGCGGATCGACCAGCTCCAGAGCGCCCTGCAGGACCCGCTGGGCCCAGCGTTCCAGGCCGCGCTCACTGACCCGCGCTCCCAGGTGTTCGAGCTGGCCTCCGACGACGGGCAGCTCACGCTCCGGGGGGTCATCGCAGCCGACGGGACCGGATACCTGGCCGCCGCGGCGCTGCCCCGCCTCAGCCGTGACCGCACCTACCAGCTGTGGGGCGCGACGGGCGACCAGCTGATCTCCCTTGGGGTCCTCGGACCGCACCCCGATATCGTCACGTTCCCCGCCGACCCCTACACCGCCTTCGCCGTCACCGAGGAGGACCGGGCCGGGGTCGTCGCGTCCACCAACGCGCCGGTGGTCGTCGGCAGCACCACCTGAGACGGCCACCGGATCGGTCAGCATCGAGCGTGCGGTCGTTGCGAGCAGGCTGACCAGGAAGGTCGACGGTGGCGCCAGTGCCCTCGCGCATGCAGTTCTCGGTGGGTGTCGTCGACGATGACGACGATCTGCGTGCGCTCGTCCGCCTCACCCTCGAGCTGAGCAGCCGCTACCACGTCGTCGGCGAGGCGCCCGACGCCGAGACCGCACTCGCGGTCATCGAGGCCGAGGTACCCGACATCGTCGTGCTCGACCTCGGGCTGGCCGACATCGCCGGGCACGAGCTCATCCCCCGCATCCTCGACATCGCAGGCGACACGCGGGTGGTCGTCTTCACCGGCACCGACCCACAAGACCAGCACCTGAGCCGCTCGACCGGCGCCACAGACTACGTGGTCAAGGGCGACATCGACCACCTCCTCGCAGCGCTCAACCAGATCGGAGACCGCCCACCCACACGAGCGACCCGCCGCTTCGCGGCGACACCACCGAGCGTCCCCGGCGCCCGCCAGTTCCTCGCCGACACCTGCCGGCGCTAGCGGTGCGGCGACGAGAGCGAGACTGCCACGCTGATCGTGAGCGAGCTGGTCACCAACGCCATGATCCACGCCAGCTCCCCGACGGACGTGACCCTGTCCCTCGCTGGAAGCGTCCTGCGCGTCGAGGTCGCCGACGAATCGAACCGAAGCCCCGATCCCCAGGTCCTCGACCCGGCATCCGAGGGCGGCCGCGGCATGTTCCTCGTCGCCGCCATGAGCCAAGCCTGGGGCGTCGAGGCCGGCGAGCACGGCAAGGTCGTGTGGGCCGAACTCGCCGTGACGCAACGCTGACGGCCTTGCCGGCCCGGCCGCCGACGAGTTCCCTCGACTCGCCGCCGTGGGACCGGTCAGCAGAGGTTGCCGTAGATGCGCAGCCCAGCCAGCCCCGGCAGCGCCGAGAACCGCTGGTCCATGCGGGACACGACACGCCTGCCGTCGTCGCCACTCGCGAGATAGCCGAGCAACCGATCGAACTCCTCCGGACGCTTGTAGCCGTCACCGACCCCCACCGGCGTCCACGCCCGCGTGAGGACCTGGCGCACCGCGACCCGCGCCAGCGGGCTGGCCGCCAGACGCCATTCCGCCTACAGCAGGTAGAAGCTGTAATGGCGCGACTCCTGCGCCGCGACACGCCCCAGGAGCGTCGCCAGCAGCGGATGGCCGCAGCGGGCGGCCAGCAACCGGTAACCGGTCAACGTCAACAGCTCATTCGCCGCTCACCAGGTCATGTGCGCAGCCGCGACCACGGTCCCGACCGGCCCGGCGATCCGAGCCAGGCCCCGCTCCCGCGCCGGCGCCACCGCCGGCGGCGCCGTCTGCCGGGGCGGCACGACAACGCCAGCGTGCTCGCGGTAGCAGCGCAAGAACCGGGTTGGCTCCCATGCGACGGTCGCCGGTGCGGCTCGCGGCGAGGACGTCGGGGACGGGACGGCCTCGACGGTCGAAGAGCTCCTCGGGCCGGTAGCTGCGCAACCACTGCTCGAGGATCGCCAGGTGCGCGGGATCGGTGCGCACGTCCGAGACCGGCACCTGGTGGGAGTGGAACGTCCCCTCGATCTGCTGGCCATCCACGATCGCCGGGCCGGTCCAGCCCTTCGGGGTGCGCAGGACGAGCGCGGGCCACGCCGGCCGGGCCCGGACCCCCCGCGCCCTCGCGTCGGCCTGGATGGCGGCGATCGAATCGAAGCAGTGATCGAATGCCGAGGCGAGGTCTCGATGCACGTGGTGGGGATCGTCTCCGTTGACGAAGACTGGCGCGTAGCCGTGACCCTGGAGGAGGCGGACGATGTCCTCGTCGCTCGAGCGGCCGAGGACCGTGGCGCTGGAGATCTTGTAGCCGTTGAGGTGCAGGGTCGGCAGCACGGCGCCGTCCCGGGCGGGGTTCAGGAAGCTGATGCCCTTCCACGACCCCTCGAGCGGGCCCGTCTCGGCTTCGCCGTCACCGATCACGCAGGCGACGACCAGTTCGGGGTGGTCGAACGCCGCGCCGAAGGCGTGGACGAGCGCGTATCCCAGCTCGCCACCCTCGTGGATCGAGCCCGGCGTGGGGACGCTGACGTGGCTGGGAACACCGCCGGGCGTCGAGAACTGGCGGAAGAGCCGGAGCATGCCGGCTGCATCCAGCGAGACGTCCGGGTAGATCGCCGAGTACGTGCCTTCGAGGTAGACGTTGGCCAGGATGGCCGGGCCACCGTGCCCCGGGCCGGTCACGAGCAGCACGCTCGACCCTCGCTCGCGGATCACCCGGTTGAGATGGGTGTAGATGATGTTGAGCCCAGGCGAGGTGCCCCAGTGGCCGAGCAACCGCGGCTTGATGTGCCCTGCCTCGAGCGGTTGGGTGAGCAGCGGGTTGTCGCGCAGGTAGATCTGGCCCACCGTGAGGTAGTTGGCTGCACGCCAGTGGGCATCGATCCGCCGGAGCTCTCGTCACTCAGGACCCCCTCGGCCACCAGGCTCGGCTGGTCGTGGCTGGAGCCAATGCTCCGGGACCTTACCCATCCTTCCCGCGGCCGTGACCGCCGGCGAGCTGGCCGTGATCAGCTCGGCGATGCCTGCTCCCCGAGGTAGCCGCTCAGCTCCTCGTCGTCGATGCGCCGGAAGGCCCGGCGGCCGTTGGTGCGCGACAGCACGGCTGCTTCCAGCTCGCTCGGCCCGATGCTCCGCTCGGGCCCCGCCAGGGCCTGCACCGTGACCCTCACCGCCTCGTCGAGGGGCAGTCCTGCTCGCCAGGTCTCCTGGAGCCTCGCGGCGATCGCCTCCGCTTCGCCGCCGAGGACGGTGACGTTCTCCTCGTCCATCACGGTGCCGTCGTAGAGGATGTGGAAGAGCTGGTCCCCGCCCGGCTCGGCACCGACTTCGGCCACCAGGATCTCGACCTCCATGGGCTTCATCTCGTGGGTGAAGATCTGGCCGAGGATCTGCGCGTACTGGTTGGCCAGGCTGCGAGCGTCGACGTCCTCCCGGCTGTAGGCATAACCCTTGAGATCGGCGGCGCGGATGCCGGCGATGCGCAGCTGGTCGAACTCGTTGTACTTGCCGACACCGGCGAACGCGATCCGGTCGTAGATCTCGCTGATCTTTCGCAGCGTCGAGGAGGGGTTCTCGGCGCAGATCAGGATGCCCTGGTCGTAGAGCACGGCCGCGAGGCTCCGGCCCCGCGCGATGCCCTTGCGGGCGTAGTCAGCCCGGTCCTTCATGACCTGCTCGGGGGCGACGTAGAAGGGCATGGTCATCGCTCGCCACCACCTTCGGTCGTGGTCTCCGGCAACCGGGGTGCGGTGGCTTCGCGCTCGGTGAGGGTGGCCACCAGGTCCTGGAAGCGCTCGGCCACTTCGTCATCGGCCAGGCGCTCGAAGCCGCTGCTGGTGATGGTGGCGATCACCGGGTAGATGCCCCGGACCAGGTCCGGTCCGCCGGTGGCCGAGTCCTCGTCGGCGGCCTCGAAGAGGGCTGTGATCGCCAGGTCCACCGCGCCACCCCGATCCATGCCTTCCCGGTAGCCCAGCTTGATCACCGTGCTGGCATGGAGGCTCCCCGATCCACTGGCGGCGAAGCGGGTCTCCTCGTAGCGGCCCCCGGTCAGGTCGTACTCGAAGAGGCGGCCCGCTCGCCGGTGGGTGTCGTAGCCGGCGAAGAGTGGTACGACACCGAGTCCCTGCATCGCCGCCGGGAGGTTCGATCGCACCATCTGGGCCAGGGTGTTCGCCTTGCCCTCCAGGCTGAGCGCCGTCCCCTCGACCTTCTCGTAGTGCTCGAGCTGGAGCTGGAACAGCTTGACCATCTCCATCGCCGGCCCGGCCGCGCCGGCGATCGCCACCCCGGAGTGACGATCGGCCGGGAAGACCTTCTCGATGGCCCGGTGGGAGATGAAGTTGCCAGCCGTGGCCCGCCGGTCACCAGCCATCACCACGCCGTCGGCGTAGCGGATGGCCACCACCGTCGTGCCGTGGGCGATCTCGATCCGCTCGCCAGGCGACAGGGTGGGTACCGGCGGTGCCAATCCGACCCGCCGCAGCAGCTCGGTGAAGCTCGGTCCGGGATCGTCACCCGGCGTGAAGAACGGCATGCTCACGGACGAGCAGGCTACAAGGTGCCGTCGCGGCGGTGACCAGTCACCTCCCGAGGGCCCGCTCACACCGCCTGGCCGCAGAAGCCGGCTACTCGCCGCCCTTCTGCACGTACGACTTCACGAACTCCTCAGCGTTGGTCTCCAGGACGTCGTCGATCTCGTCCAGCAGCTCGTCCAGCTCAGCCTTGAGCTTCTCGCCGCGCTCGGTCGTGACGGGGGCGTCGTCGACCTCGACGTCCTCGCGTTCCTTCGCCGGCTTCTTGATCTGCTCCCGTTCAGCCATCAACCACTCACTCCGTCGCTCGTCGCGGTCCGCGCCTACGACCCGAGCCGCTCCAGCAGCTCCGCCGACGTCGAACACTCTGCCAACAACGTACCCACCTGCGCCGCTGTTCCACGCGTCGGCTCCATCATCGGGACCCGGCGGAGGGGATCCTGGCCGACGTCGAAAACCAGCGAGTCCCAGTTGGCGGCCACGACGTCATCGGCCCACCGTTGGAGGCACTTGCCACGGAAGTAGGCCCGGGTGTCGGTGGGGGGCTCGGTGATCGCCTCCCGGACCTCCTCGTCGGTGGTCAGCCGCTCGAGGCCCACCCGAGCCGCCAGGGAGCGCTCGGGGCGGAGGTCATGGTACTGGAGATCCATCGCTGCTAGACGGGCATCGTCCCACCGGAGGCCGTGGCGCTCGCGGTAGCCCTCGATCAGCCGGTACTTGGCGACCCAGTCGAGCTGCGAGGCCAGTGACCCCGGATCGGTCTCGAGGCCCGTGAGCACGGCCTCCCAGCGGCGGAGCACCTCCTGGCCGGTGGACTCGCCCACGCACTCCAGGCCGAATGCGTCGGCGTACTTGCGGGCCCGGTCGTAGAGCTCCCATTGCACCTCGAGCGCCGTGATCGACGAGCCGTCGACGAGCTCGAGCGGCTCGGTCAGCGTGAGGTCGTAGCTCACCTGGCGGAGGGCCCAGACGGGCGTGTTGAACACCAGCTCCCGTGTCAGGAAGTCGTCCTCGACCATCGCCAGCACCAGCGCGGTGGTGCCCACCTTCAGGAAGGTCGAGACCTCGGACAGGTTGGCATCCCCCACGATGACGTGCAGGCGCCGGTACTTCTGCGCGTCGGAATGCGGCTCGTCGCGGGTGTTCACGATCGGTCGCTTGAGCGTCGTCTCGAGGCCGACCTCCTCCTCGAAGAAGTCGGCCCGCTGTGAGAGCTGGAAGGGGATCTGCTCCGCGGTCATCCCGGCGACCTCGGTGCCCACCTTGCCTGCGCCGGTGAACACCTGCCGGGTGATGAAGTGGGCCATCGCGTGCACGACGATGCGCCCGAAGGGCACGTGGCGGTCCATGAGGTAGTTCTCGTGACAGCCGTAGGAGTTGCCCTTGCGGTCGCTGTTGTTCTTGTAGACGACGATCTCCTGGCCTCCGGGCAACAGCCGGCGGGCAGCTTCCATCGATTGCTTGAGGATCTCTTCCGCCGCGCGGTCGTAGACCACCACCGAGCGGGCGTCGGCGCACTCGGGTGTGGACAGTTCCGGGTGTGCGTGGTCTACGTAGTACCGGGCACCGTTGGTCAGGACGGCGTTGACGAGGTGGGTCTCCACCTCGGGCGCCATCGCGCCGGCGGCCTGGATGCCTCGAGCGTCGTTGCCCGGTGATTCGTCCTCGAAGTCCCAGCCGACCTTGGACGACACGGACTCGCCACCGCGTGCTCGGACCATCTCGTTGACGTAGGCGTTGATCAACATGGAAGACGCCGCAATGGGATTGGAGTCGGCCGCGCCGCGAAGCACGATGCCGTACTCCGTCTCGACACCGCAGATCTTCTTGATCGCCACCTACGTCAGCCTCGGTGTGTCCTACAGGTACTGGCCGGTCGCTACCCGTTCGATGGCCCGCCCGCCCTCTGCCGCCTCGTCGTCATGGCGCTTGATGAGCGTGCGCACGTAGATGATGCGCTCGCCTTTCTTCCCCGAAATCTTGGCCCAATCGTCGGGGTTGGTCGTGTTCGGCAGGTCTTCGTGCTCCTTGTACTCCTGGTGGATGGACTCGATCAGGTCCGACACCCGGATGCCCTTGGTCTGCTGGGTGATGTACCGCTTGATCGCCAGCTTCTTCGCTCGGCGCACGATGTTCTCGATCATGGCGCCGGAGGAGAAGTCCTTGAAGTACATCACCTCCTTGTCGCCGTTCTGGTAGGTGACCTCGAGGAACTGGTTCTGCTCGCTGGTCTGGTACATCTCCCCGACGGTCTGCTCGATCATCGCCTGTACGGCCTTGGCGGGATCCCCCCCACCGAGGCGCGCCACCTCGGCGGGATCGAGTGGGAGGTCCGGCGTCAGGTAGCGGGCGAAGATCTGCATGGCGGCGGACTCGTCAGGTCGCTCGATCTTGATCTTCACGTCGAGCCGTCCCGGCCGCAGGATCGCGGGGTCGATGAGGTCCTCCCGGTTGGAGGCGCCGATCACGATCACGTTCTTCAGTGCCTCGACCCCGTCGATCTCCGCCAGGAGCTGCGGGACGATCGTCGATTCCATGTCGGAGCTGATGCCGGTGCCACGGGTGCGGAACAGGGAGTCCATCTCGTCGAAGAACACGATGACCGGCCAGCCTTCCTCGCTCTTCTCCCTGGCCCGCTGGAACACCAGGCGGATCTGGCGCTCCGTCTCGCCCACGTACTTGTTGAGCAGCTCCGGGCCTTTGATGTTGAGGAAGTAGCTGCGGGCCTCCTTGTCGCCACTGCGCTCGGCCACCTTCTTGGCGAGGGAGTTCGCCACCGCCTTGGCGATGAGGGTCTTGCCGCAGCCTGGCGGGCCGTAGAGCAGGATGCCCTTGGGGGCAGGGAGCTTGTGCTCCGCGAACAGCTCCTGGTGGAGGAAGGGCAGCTCGACCGCGTCGGTGATCTGCTCGATCTGGCTGTCGAGCCCGCCGACGTCGTCGTAGGTGATGTCCGGCACCTCCTCCAGGACGAGCTCCTCCACCTCCGGTCGGGGGAGCCGCTCCAGGAGGAGGTTGCTGCGCCCGTCGAGCATGACCGAGTCACCGGCTCGCAGCTTGCTGCCGACCAGGTGCTCGGCCAGCTCCACCACGCGCTCCTCGTCGGCCCGGCCGACGATCATCGCCCGCCGACCGTCGTCGAGCAGCTCCTTGAAGGTCACGACCTCGCCGGTGATCTCCGGGCCGCGGGCCATGACCACGTTGAGGGATTCGTTGAGGACCACCTCCGCGCCGCGCACCAGCTCGTCGGGCCCGAGGTCGGGGTGTACCGAGACGCGCATCTTGCGCCCACCACTGAAGACGTCGACGGTGCCGTCGTCGTTCACCCCGATCAGCGTGCCGTACGCAGCCGGTGGCTGGGTCAGCTTGTCGACCTCGTCCCGGAGCGCGGCGATGTGCTCCCTCGCCTCCCGCAGGGTGTAGGTGAGCTTCTCGTTCTGCGACACGGCCTGCGCCAGCTGGCCCTTGGTCTCGAGCAGCCGTTCCTCGAGGGTGCGGACGCGCTTGGGGGCGTCCTGCAGGCGGCGCCGAAGGGAGATCACCTCCTCCTCGAGGGTCTTGGCCTGCTCGCGCAGCTCGGCCATCTCCCGTTCGTAGGCGGCGAGTCGGCGTTCGTATTCGGCCTCGTTGACGGGACCCACCTCCTCGTTCGTGGTCTCTCCGGACCCTACACGCGTGCCTCGCGGAATCGGCGGAGTGGAACGGGCGAGATTCGTGGGCCCCGCCGGACCCCACCTCTGTCGTGGCCGGCTGCCGGGGCCGTGGGCGGCAGGATGATTTCCCCGGAGATCTCGTTTTTATTCTGGAGGCAGGTAGAGTGCTAGAGAACCGCTGGCAGACCGGCACCGGTCAGACGAGCGGGACCGATATCCGCGAGCCGCGCAGCCGGCAGAGCCGACACCACGACACACGTAGAAAGGTACGGGCGCAACCATGAAGGTCTGGATCGACCAGGATCTCTGCACCGGCGATGGCCTCTGCGAAGAGATCGCCCCCGACGTGTTCACCCTCCTCGACGACGGGCTGGCCTACGTCAAGGAAGGCGACAAGGTGTTCAGCGATCCCGGCGGTGCCGAGGGGCTCGCGAACGTCCCTGCGGGCCAGGAGGAGGCGGTCATCGAGGCTGCCGAGGAGTGCCCCGGCGAATGCATCTTCATCGAGGTGGACTGAGCCCGAGGCTCGGGTGCTGACGACCGAGCGGCCGCCACCGCTCGCACCGGCTGCACGGAGCACCGTGTTCGGAGGGGGGCCTCAGCGGCCCCCCGTTCGCGTCCAGCGGGTCACAGGCAGGGCCCCGTCCCCACCGGCGCTGCGCCGGTGACCTCCCCGAGGAGCGCCTCGAGCTCGCCGGCAGTCAGCGCATAGGCGGTGCTGGCCCGCTCGGTCGACACCGCGAACACCACGCCGACGACCCGGCCGTCGGACCGCACCACCGGTGCACCCGAGTCGCCCCCCGCGAGCGCGGCGTGCAGCTCGAGCACCTTGCGATCGGCCACGCCCGTGTCGTAGATGTCACGGCCCGTGGCGTTCAGCTCCCGGGCTACCAGGAACGGAGCGACTCGCAGCGGCCCGCCACCGGGATGGCCGAACACCCCTCCCACCTGCCGCGGCGCCGCCCGATCCCGGGGCAGCGGCGGCCGGTCGAGGCGACGCACCGAGAGCAGCGCCAGATCGCGATCGGGGTCGAAGCCCACCACCTCCGCGTCCAGCGAGCGGCCGTCCTCGCGCACCACCGTCGTCCTGCGGCTCCCCGCCACCACGTGGGCGTTGGTCGCCACCAGTCCCTCCCCGACCACGAAGCCCGTGCCGTTCTGGATCCGACGGCAGGCGAGCGCCTCCACCTTCAGCACGGAGCGTTGAACCCGCTCCGCCACCGCCGGGGACATCCCGGTCTCGGATGGCGGCAAGCCCGGATCGCCCGAGGGATCGAGGGCAGTGAAGACCGTCGGGAAGCGATCCTCGCCCACGATGGACCGCAGCGCGCTGGTGGCGTCCGGGGGTGGCGGCAGGTGGGACTGGAGCTGCCGAGCCACCCACGACTCGGATGTCTGCCGCTCCAGCCATCCCGGTGCGCTCGCGGCCAACGGGAGCAGAACCCAGGCCAGCACCACGACGCCGAGCACGCTGGCCAGCGCCCCCAGCGCGCCGTCGAGGGTCGTGCCCGCCCTCGTCCGCATCGGCGGCCGGACGTAGGCGCCCAGGAGATAGCCGATCGCCTGCCCGAGGAACATGGTGCTCATGAGCAGGGTCACGGCCACCAGCAGCACGACCGCGTGAGCGGCGTCCTCGACCTGGGCGAGCACCAGCGGCAGCAGCCGGGCCCCGAGCGCGAGGCCGGCGAGCGCTCCGAGCCACGAGAGCACCCGGGTCACGAAACCGATCCGGTACCCCACCAAGGCCACGATCGTCGCCAGCGCGACGAACACAGCATCGAGGGCGTTCACCCTGGGTCCTCAGCCGCCGAGGAGGCGAGCGTGGGTCAGGAACCCGGTGTGGGCGACCATCCGGTGGTCCGGTCGAACGGCCTGGCCGTCGACGTGCCAGCTACGGCTCAAGACCTCGACCGTCTCGGCGAGGTCGAAGCGGCTGGCGTCGAGGGCTTCGCGCAGCTGCATCACCTGCACCACCGACGGGGTGTAGGCGAGCAGCACCCCGCCGGGGTGCAGCGCCAGCTCCGCGTGCTTGACCACCTGCCAGGGCTCGGGGAGGTCGAGGACGATGCGGTCCAGATCTCGCAGGTCGATCCCCTCGTAGCAGTCGCGGACCTCGACCCGGTACCGCGCCAACGCCTCGTCGCCGAGGAAGGCCGCCACGTTGTTCCGGGCCCGGGAGGCGAAGTCGTCTCGGATCTCGTAGCCGGTGACCTCGGCCCCGGCACGGAGCAAGGTCATCGACAGCGCGCCCGAGCCCACGCCGGACTCGAGCACCCGCGCGCCGGGGAAGATGTCCGCCAGCATGAGGATCGGCCCGAGATCCTTTGGATAGATGACCTGCGCACCCCGTGGCATCTTGAGCACGAAATCGGCGAGCGTCGGCCGGACCGCCACGTAGGGGCTGCCTTTGGTCGACCGCACCGTTGCTCCCTCGCCCACGCCGATGATCTGGTCGTGCTCCACGTACCCCGCGTGGGAATGGAACTGGCCACCGGGCCGGAGGTTCACCAGGTAACGGCGCTTCTTCTGGTCGATGAGCAGCGCTCGATCGCCGGCTCGGAACTGCCGGCTCACGACGGGCGCACTCCGCTGCCGGCGCTCAGCTCGACGGGCACGGAGCCTCCAGCGCGCTCCCCTGTCACCCGCTCCACGAGGCGGCAGAAGGCGCACACCTCGGTGACGGTGGGGGCACCGCAGGCCGAGCAGGGACGGAGAGCGGCCTGGTCCGCCTCGATCCCGGCCCGGAAACGCTCGGAGGCCCGGGCCAGGAACCCGAAGTAGAAGTCGTGCTTGCTGCCCGGCGACTGCTGCTCGATGGCGTTGAGGGCCTCCTTGTACCCGAGGTGCTTGTTCCCGGCCGACATGGGGCACTCCTCCACGATGTAGTCGATGCCCCGCAGTACGCAGTAGGCAGCCATCTCACGCTCGGTGAGCCTGACGAGTGGCTTCACCTTGCGGGGGAACCCGTCTCGCTCCGGGAGCACCGGGAGCTGGCGGGCGAGGTAGTCGACCTGCCAGCGCAGCACGTTGCCGAACAGCACCGCTGCCTCGTCGTCGAGGTTGTGGCCGGTGGCCACGACGTCGTAGCCACCTTCGACCGCGACTCGGTCGAAGACGTGCCGCTTGGCCAACCCGCAGGCGGAGCACGGCACCCGCCGGGCGGCGCGCGAGCCGGTGGGGATGTCGAAGCCGTACCGCTCCCGCAGGTCGACCTCGATCAGCCGCAGGTCGCGGCTCGCCGCGAACCGCCGGGCGTGGTCACCGGAGGTGTCGCTGTAGTCGCCGATACCCAGCCCGAGGTAGAGGCCGTCGGCCTCGTAACCCAGGGAGCTGAGCAGGTCCCACGCGGCCAGGGAGTCCTTCCCTCCGGAGACGGCGACGAGCACCCGCTCACCAGGCCCGATCATCGAGAACTCCTCGATCGCCTTGGTCACCTGGTCCCGGCACAAGCGCAGGAAGTGCTCGCCGCAGAACCCGGCGTTGTGCCTGCGGATGTCGATGACCGCCGGCTGGCGGCACACCCGGCACTTCATCAGAACGCCCCGCCAGAGATCACGGGCCGGATCTCGATCACGTCATCGTCCTGCAGCACGACGTCGCTCGTGACCAGCGTGTCCCCGCGGATCACGAGGACGGACTCCCGGTTGATGTCGAGCCGGGCCAAGAGGTGCTGGACGCTCAGGGGTCCAGCGACGTCGAGCTCTCGATCGGGATTGCGGAGGCGAACCTTCACGGTGCCCATGATGGCCCGACCTGGCCCCGATGCCGAAGCGGACCGTCCACCGCGCCGTCGCCGGATCCGAGCGGGCGCTCAGCGTGCACCGCGAGCACGACCCCTCCTGGCCGAGGGCGCACGTGCCGTGATCACGAGCTGCTCGCCCGGCTCCAGGACCTCCCGGAAGACGACCTCCTCCTCACGCCGGACCGCCCAGCGCAAGGCTCGAGCGCCCCAGGCGAGGCCCCCCACGACGAGCCACAGCCGGTTCCCTCCGATGAGGCCTCGGGTGATGCCTTCGGTGCGCGCTCGGCGGAGCAGGCCCGCCAGCATCAGACCCTCCGGATCTCGACGATCGTGCGCACCTTCCGGCCTCGCCGGCGACCGAGCAGGAACGCCACGGCCACCACGGTGACCACGACCGCCACAGCGACCAGGCCGGCGTAGTTGCGGGCCTCGTCCTCGATCAGCTCCACCTCGCCTTGGATCTCCCTGAACTTCGCTTCGATGTCGTCGCGGGTGATCCGCTGGGCCGGGTTGCTCATCGTGGTCCCTCCCGGGTGCTGCGCTGGGCGTGCGGCCCGCGGGTGATGCGGCTGGCGGCGAGGACCGCGAGCAGCAGGAGGGCCACCGCGACGATCGCGTAGGGCACGGCCGACCAGGCACCGTCGAAGGTGTCGCCGGTCTCGGTCTGCAGGGCCCGCAAGGCAGCCAGGGCGAGGAAGAACGTGCCCAGCGAGAGCAGTAGCGCCCCTGACAGCCCGAACGCCAGGTACCGGCCGAGGTCGCGAAGCGGGTCGACCGTCTCCTGCTTCGCGTAGCCCTTGAGGAGCTCCCACAGCTCCTGGGCGATGTCGGCTACGGGCTTCTGCTTGGTCACAGCGGTCCTTCGTCGATCCTCGGCCTCGGTACGGGCTGGACGGGCCACCCGCCTGCGCAGGGCACGTTACCCAGGCCGGGTCCCCGCAGCACGAACCGTCCGGCGCCGCGGCCGCCGGTCTGGCGCGAGCCGGTTTCTCTAGGCTGTCGCCATGCAGTGTTGGCGGTGCCGTTCCGAGGTCGACGACGGCGAAGAGGTGTGCCCGACCTGTGGGTGGCAATTCGCCCCCGCCCCGCCCGCTGACCGGGCCGCGACGGCATCCTCGACCCCTCCCGCCCAGCCCCCGGTTCCCCCGAGCGAGCCACCCGCTCCTGTTGCGCCCAGGGAGGTCGCGGCCCCTGTCGCGGCGTCAGGTGTCCCGGGCGAGCGAAGCCCCCAGCCGTCCCCCGAGCCGCACCCGCCGCGAACACCAGGTGGGCCCACCCCCAGATCCGGCCCGAACTGGCTGCTCATCGGCGGCATCGTGATCCTTCTCGCAGCCCTGGCGGCGGGCATCGCGATGGTGGCGGGGGGCGGCAACGGCGGCGATGACGCCGACCTCGCAGCCGAGGGCACGACCACCACCGCAGCAGTCACGTCCTTCCCGCCCCCGCCGGCGATCGAGGTCCCCCCGGGCGGCTTCAGCGCCGAGCAGATCGCCGTTCACTTCGGGGATGCCGTGTGGCGGGTGGAGGCCTCAGGTTGCGGGGTGGAGACCAGCGGGAGCGGGTTCGCGATCAGCCCGCGCCACGTGGTCACGAACTGGCACGTGGTGGTCGGTGACACGGAGCCGGAGCTGGTCTCCCGCAACGGCGAGCGCATCCCGGGCCACGTCGTGGGCATGAGCAAGAGCCCTGACGTGGCGCTGATCGTGGTCGACCAGCCGCTGAGCTCGTATCTCGCGTGGGCGGACACCGCGACCCTCGTCGAGGGTCAGCCGCTCGTCGCGCTCGGCTATCCCCGCCCCCTGCGCACCTTCACGGTCACCGAGCTGAGCATCATGAGCTTCGACCGGAGCGGGGAGCGCCGCATAGGCATGTCGGTCGACGGTCGCATCGACCGTGGCAACAGCGGAGGGCCGTCGTTGACCACCGACGGCAAGGTGGCGGGTATCAACACCGCGGTGAACATCAACCAGGGCGCTGCCCTCGGCGCGCTCAGCGGAGGAGGGTTCCAGGTGGTGCCCTACCTGGAGACCTACGAGGGGGTCAAGGCGTCGCTCGACTCGTTCCTGGCGGACACCTCCCGCAAGACCGTGCCCCCCGACTGTGCGAAGCTCGATCCACGCAAGGCCAAGTCCTACGGCGACAACGCTCAGCTCGACGAGCAGTGGGAGCTGTGCGATGCCGGTAACTCGTACGCCTGTGACCTGCTCGTGCAGGAATCGGCGCCCGACTCGGACTACTACCAGTTCGGGGTGACCTGCGGAGCCCGCATGCCGGTGGCGGGGTACTGCCTGGCCCGGTGGGGGCCGCAGCTTCCGCCCAGGGGTTGAGGCTCAGGCCGGCCCGACGTCGCCGTCGAGCCGCATGCCCGCGAGGAGTACCTCGCGGGCTTCGTCCAGCAGTCCGATGAGCAGCTCGACGCGAGCCTGCGTGGACGGTGCCGACAGCAAGCGGTACTGATCGGCGGGCCCCAGCGGCGAGAGCGCACAGAGCCGATAGCTGGCCAGGATCGGGTCGTCAGGCACCTCGAGCTCCACGGGGATCCCGCGACCTCCCGCCTCGGAGAACGCCGCTAGGAGGCGCCGCAGGCTCGCCGCAGCGGAGGCCACCAGCGAGGGCAGCGCTGCCGATGGCGCTGGATCAGGCCACGGCTCCACCTCCGCTCTCGGATAGGGGTCGTCGGCGAGCCACCGCACGACCCGCAGGCGCTCGATCCCGACGCCCAGCAGGGTCCAGCGCCTGTCGGCCAGCTCCACCGGGTCGACGATGGCGGCGCGGGTACCCACCGACGCCCGGACGTCGCCACCGCCGACCTCGCTCCCCCGCTCGATGAGCACGACCCCGAAGCCATCCTGCCCCGCGAGGCAGTCGCGCATCATCCGGCGGTATCGAGGCTCGAAGACCTGCAGGGGCACCGCCCCCGTGGGCTGGAGAACCGTGCCGAGCGGGAACATCGGCAGGACGGGCACCGTCACCCAGCCTATGCCCGGTACCGGGCGGGCCTCAGGTGCCGACCGGGCGCGGAGACAGGTGCTCGACCGGTGGACCGCCCGGCGCGGTGACTAGGGCCGTGGCCAGCTCGTCGAGCGGCAGGAGCCCTCGCGGTTGGTCCGGGCCATTGATCACGTAGGCGAAGGTGAGCGTGGCGCCGCTGTCGGTCTCGACGAACCCGGCGAGCGCGTTGACCTCGGCGAGGGTGCCGGTCTTGGCCCGCACCCGCCCTTCGGCCGGGGTGTCGCGCATCCGCTTGCGCAGCGTGCCGGTGCGTCCGGCCGCCGGGAGGCTACGGCCGAGGACGCTGTCGGGCCCGGCCCGGTCGAGGGCCGCCACCAGCAGGCTGCACGTCACCCGGTCCTGGGGATCGAGCCCTGAGCCGTCGCGCAGCTCGATGCCCGCCACCGGCAGGCCGAGCTGCGCGAGCTCGGTGGCGATGGCGTCGAGCCCGGCTCGGGTGGTGCCCTCCCCACGGGTTGCGACACCCAGTTCCTTGACCAGAAGTTCCGCGGTGGTGTTGTCGCTGTCGGCGATCATCTCGCCCACCAGGTCCCGGACCGGCGGGGACTCCAGGGTGGCGATCACGGTCGCACCGGCGGGCGCCGGGCCGGTCGACGGCGCGCCGGCCACCCGCACGCCTCGATCCTCGAGCAGGGTGCGTAGCGTCTCGGCGGCGAGCAAGGCGGGCTCACCGGGCTTGCGGAACCGGGCAGGCTCGTTCGGCGCCAGCGACAACCCGGTCGAGCCGTCGTTGACCACCAGCGCGCTGAGCGGGCCGACGTAGCCTTCCCGCTGGTAGCGCTGGGGCCACGTGGGGATCCAGCGCTCCTGGTCGTAGCGTGACTCGTCCCCGATGATGCCACCCCGGATCTCACGCACGCCCGCGGCCGCGATCCGGTCGGCGAGCTCACCGAAGTCGTTCGAGAGCTGGCTGGGGTTCTCGAAGGTGACCTTGTAGCCATCAGTGGTTAGCAGCGGGTCGCCGCCGCCGATCAAGTACAGGTCGCCGTCGATCACACCGTCCTGGGGCGCCTGGCGCGCCTGGACGGTGGTCGTGAGGTGGCTGTCGGGATCGAGGGTCTCGAGCACCGCCACACCCGTGAGCAGCTTGAGGGTGGATGCCGGGACCACCGGGGTGTCGGGGTCCTTCTCCAGCAGCACGCGCCCACCAGCGCTGACCACGAGGCAGCTCGAAGGCGGTGCCTCGGCCAGCAGCGGTGCCAGCGCGTCGTGGAGGCGCTGGCCGGTGATGGTGGCCCGGAGCAGCTCGGGAGCGCGGCGGGCGGACAGCACCGGGGTGGCGAGCCGGGTCCCCGTGGCCTCGGCCGGCGAGGCGGCCACTGTGCGATCAGGCCCGACGGAGACCGCCTCGCCCGCACAGCCCGCGGCGAGCATCGCGCCCACTGCGGCGAACGCAGCCAAGGCCCGGCGGTGCGATCGAGGCGGGTGGCGCGGCATCGAGTGGGAGCCTACGTGCCGCGGACACACCGGCCGGCGCATGCCGCCGCTCGCCGGCGCCACCCGCCGGCCGGTGTAGGGCCGCCTCAAAGACCCCGGCGGGCCCGCCACCGGGCATGGTGCCAGAGGTGGGCCAGGGCAACCACGGCCCGGTTCGAGGACGGATAGCAGTACTTGCCGCTCTCCACGACGCCCCGCACCGCGGGATTGTCGGGCGAGCTGATCGACAGCTCGGTGGCCGTGAGGATCGGCTTGCCCAGCTCGTCGGCCAGCGCGCCGGCCGTGGTCGTGTACCGGTGGTCCTGACGCTCATGGAAGCTCACGATGCGATCGAGACCGTGGTCGGGGTAGAAGGGCCCCTCCCGCTCGAGCTTGCCCTGGTTCCCCTGGATGCCCATCCCGAGCAGGATCACGGCGTCGACGTCGTCGTGGCGGGCCACGGTCGACAGCACCGAGGGGACGGTGTCCTTGGTCTCACCACCCGCGAGATCGATGGGGTTGTTGCGACTCCAGCGGGGCGGGAGCTCGGCGTCGAGATCGCGCAGTAGGTCCGCAGACAGCGTCATCAGGTCGAGGTCGGTACGGGCGATGGCATCGGCGGTGACAACGCCCCAACCACCCGCCGTCGACAGCACCGCCACCTTCGGGCCCTTGGGGAGCGGCTGGGTGGCGAAGGTGGCCGCGGCCTCGTAGGCCTCCTCGATCGTGGCCGCCCGCACGGCCCCCGCCTGCCGGCACATGCCGTCGAAGACCCGGTCATCGGTGGCCAGCGAACCCGTGTGGCTCGCCGCGGCCCGGGCACCGCCGGCGGTGGCCCCGCCCTTCACCAGGACCACGGGAATCTGCTCGCACACCGCGCGAAGGCGTTCGAAGAAGCGGCGACCGTCGCTGACCCCCTCGACGTAGGCCAGCGCCACATCGGTAGCGGGATCCTCGGCGTAGAACTCGAGGACGTCCGCCACCCCCACCTGTGCTGCGTTCCCGGCCGAGACCGCGCGGCTCACGCCCACACCGCTGTGGATGGCGTAGTTCATGAACGAGGAGACGAAGTTGCCGGACTGGCTCACGATCCCGATGCGGCCGGGAGGTGGATACGGCGCCACGATCTGCGCACACATCGACACCGGGGTGGACACCACGCCCTGCCCGTTGGGCCCCACGAGCAACAGGCCCAGCTCGTCGGCCAGCGTGACCAGCTCGTCCTGGAGGGCCCGGCCCTCCTCCCCCGCCTCGCCGTAGCCCGCGGAGGCGATGAACGCGGCCTTGATGCCCTTGCTGGCCGCGGTGCGCAGCACCTCGGAGTTGGATGCCGCGGGCGTGCACACGAAGACCAGGTCGGCTTCCCCCGCAGGCACATCCTCCAGCGAGGGCAGGGTGGGCCGGCCGAGCACCGCTGAGCCCTCGCGATTGGTGGCGAAGACCTTGCCCCGATAGCCGCAGGCCAGCAGGTTGTGCAGCGCCACGAAGCCGAACTTGCCAGGGTGGGTCGAGGCCCCCGCCACCACCACCCCTCGGGGCTCGAAGAGCGCCAGGAACTGCTCGGTGGTCGCCATCAGGCCTGTACCTCGACGAGCGCGTCGACCGCGATCGGCTCACCGCCGACGATGAGCACGGGGTTGAGGTCCGCCGACACGATCTCGGGGTGGACCACCGCGGCCCGCGACAGCGCGAGCAGCACGTCGGCCAACCGCGACCGGTCGACGGGAGGCTCGCCCCGGAAGGCGCGCAGCAGGTTCTGGGTCGTGAGGTCGTCGATCATCTCCTCTGCGTCTTCCCGCTCGATGGGCACCAGCCGGATGGTCGCGTCGGCGATGGCCTCTGCCAGCACGCCGCCGACACCCAGCATCACCGTCATGCCGAAGTGGGGGTCGCGAGCCAGCCCCGCGATCAGCTCGCGGGTGGCGCGCAACATCGGTGCGACCAGCAGCTCCACCTCGCCGTCGGCAGGAGTCGCCGCCGCCAGCAGCTCGCCGGCCGCTCGACGGACCGCTGCTTCATCGGCCAGGTTCAGCCGGACCAGGTTCCGTTCAGTCTTGTGGGCGATGCGGTCGCCATTGAGCTTGACCACCGCGGGGAAGCCGATGTCGATCGCGGCGGCGACCGCGGCGTCCGGGTCGGCGACGACCCGTTCCTCCGGGAAGGGGACACCGAAGCGCGCCAGCAGCGCTTTCGAGCGGGCTTCCGAGAGGGTGCGGCTGATGGGTGGTTCGTGCGGCGCGCGACCACCGGCTGAGGCTGGCGGCATGGGTGCGTACCCTAGCGAGCCATGGGATGGGCGATCCGCGGGCTGATCGAGGGCTTCTACGGGCCGCCCTGGTCGTGGGACGAGCGGCTCGACGTGATGGCGTGGTGCCACCAGCGAGGCATGACCCACTACCTCTACGCCCCCAAGGACGATCCCCTCCATCGGGAGCGCTGGCGCGAGCGGTATCCGGCGGAGGCCCTGGCCGGGTTCGAACGCCTCCTCGAAGCGGGCACGCTCCAGGTCGGGTTCGCGCTGAGCCCCGGCCTGTCGATCGACTACGCATCGGCCGAGGACCGGGCCGCCCTGCTGGAGAAACTCGTGCAACTCACGGCAGTCGGCGTGCGGTTGGTCTGCCTGGCCCTCGACGACATCCCACCCCGTCCCGGGCTGGGAGACGAGCATGCCGGGCTCACGCGGTGGTTGCGGGAGGAGCTCGACGCTGACGTCGCCCTCGTGCTGGTGCCCACCGAGTACACCGGCAGCACGTCCACCCCGTACCTGGATGCGCTCGCCACGGGGGTCCCCGTCGAGGTCCCGATCGCCTGGACGGGCGCCACCGTGGTGTGCGACGAGATCACCGCCGGCGACGCGCAGGCCCGAGCCGCGACCCTCGGTGACCGGCCGCCACTCGTCTGGGACAACTACCCGGTGAACGACGCGCTGATGGCCGATCGGCTGTTCCTCGGGCCGCTCCGCGGCCGAGACCCGGCACTTTCGAGTGCCTGTGCGGGGTACCTCGCCAACCCGATGGTCCAGCCGCTCGCCTCGAAGCTCCCCTTGTCGTCGGTGGCGGCGTTCCTGCGGGGCGATGACCCGGCCGCGGCGTGGGAGCAGGACGCGGCTGCGCTGGGGATCCGGGGATTCGCGGCGGCGTGCGACGGGGTGGAGCCCTGGCAGCTCACCCGGGCGGTCGTGAGCTCGTTCGGACCAGCACGGCAGGAGGCGATGGCCCGGCTACGGGCCTGGATCGACGAGGCGGTCGACGTGGACGCGGTGGCCGACGAGAAGCTGCTGACGGAGATCACCCCGTGGCTCACCCAGCTGCGCGCCGAGCGCGAAGTGGTGCGGATCGCACTGCGAGTGCTCGCCGCGCTCGACGCCGGCGACCTGGCGAAGGCCACCGACCAGGGGCTGGCCCTCCTCTATCTCTGGCCACCCCTGCGCCGGGCGGCGCATTCGGTGATGGGCCCGCGCTGCAGCGTCCGCCCGGTGCTGGGACAGTGGGCCGACGGCACGTGGCGCTACGGCGCCGGCAGTGTGCTGGAGGACCGGAACGCCACCGACTCGCTCGTGCGCTTCGCGCTGGCGTCGCTCGCCGAGGCGGGCTGAAGGGCCAGGCGGCGGCTCACGGCTCGAGCGCAGCCCGCATGAACGCCCTCAGGTGCTCTAGGCGCTGCTGGAGCACCTCGGGGGCCATCGGATCCCGGCCGAGCAGACCCTCGATGAAGGGCCGGTCACCGAAGTAGCTCAACAGCGCGCCATACCCGGTCAGGAGGAGCTGCTCGGGGTCGAACCGGCGGAAGGTGCCGGCATCCATCTCCCGCTCGAAGTACCCCACCGCCCGTTCGAACAGGGGCCTGAGCATGACCCCGAGGTCCACCCCCAGCCGTTCCCCACCGTCGAGCGCCTCCCGCCTCACGATTCGGACGAACTCCGGGTTGGCGACGAAGAACCGGAAACCCGCGGTCAGCACCTGGTCGACCCGGGCCCAACCCGTGAGCGCGTCGTGCGCAGGACCGGTGGCCTCGTCCACCCGGGCCATCCACTCGCTCAGAGCGTCCTCGAAGACCTGGCGGTAGATGGCATCCTTCGACGGGAAGTGGTGCAGCACACTGGAGCGGCGGATGCCGACGGCCTCCGCGATGTCGTTGAGCGAGGTGCCGTCGTAGCCGTGCTCTGCGAAGCAGTGCCGGGCGGCGAGCAGGATCGAGTCCCGCGTCGATGTCGTGGATTCCTCGACCGCCACGCTGCCAGGGTAGTGACCGGTGGGCGGCGGAGCCGCTTCCGTGTACCGGATCGCACGGATAGCTTGCGCCCGTGCACATCCTCGCCGCCCTCTTCATCGACGGGATCGACGTCCGGCAGGTCCCCGGGCCCTCCACCCGTCTCGACCTCACCGGCGTGGGCTTCTCCGCCCCGGCACCCGCTGCGCTCCCGGTGACCATCGAGCCCCACCTGGTGGTGATCGTGCACTGCCCGCCGGACCATCGGGGCACCGCGGCGCTCGAGGTCGTGTACCGGCGCGACGGCGAACCGGTGGCGCGCAACGTCCAACCCCTCGAGGTCGAACCGGGACGGTTCACCTACCGGCTCGTACGGGCGGAGCTCACCTTCGAGGCCTTCGGGACGGTGGACGCGCATTGCCGCATCGACCTCGGCCCAGCGACGGTGGTGCCCTTCACCCTCCTCCCGCCGGTGGGCTGACCGCCCGCCGGAGCGGGCCCTCGCGCCGCGGCGGACCCGGCGTCGGAGCGGCGGGGTGCCCTTGGCTAGGGTGGCCGCAGCCATCGGAGGGAGGGACCGTGACCGACGCCGAGCTCCAGCAGCGAAGCATCAACGTGATCCGCGGGCTGGCGATGGACGCGCCCCAAGCCGCGAACTCCGGCCATCCGGGCACGGCGATGGCGCTGGCACCGCTGGCGTACACCCTCTGGGCGCGGGTCATGCGCTACGACGCCGCGGCACCTGATTGGCCCAACCGTGATCGCTTCATCCTGTCGGCCGGCCACGCGTCGATCCTGCTGTACTCGATGCTCTACCTCACCGGCCACGGGCTACAGCTCGACGACATCGAGGCGTTCCGGCAGTGGGGCTCACGCACTCCGGGTCATCCGGAGGTCCACCACACGCCCGGGGTGGAGGTCACGACCGGCCCCCTGGGTCAGGGCTTCGCGAACGCGGTCGGGATGGCCCTGGCCGAGCACATGTTGCGTGCCCGGTTCGGCGAGCAGCTCTTCGATCACCACACCTTCGTCATCGCCAGCGACGGCGACCTCGAAGAGGGCATCAGCCACGAGGCGGCCTCGCTGGCCGGGCACCTCGGCCTGGGCAAGCTGGTCGTGGTCTACGACGACAACCACATCAGCATCGACGGGCCGACCGAGCTGGCCTTCTCCGACGACACGGCGGCGCGGTTCGCCGCCTACGGCTGGCACGTCGACCGCATCGGCGAGGTGGCCAACGACGTCGACACCTTGGAGGCCGCGCTGCGGCGAGCCATGGTGGTGGAGGATCGGCCGTCCCTGGTGATCCTGCGCAGCCACATCGGCTACCCCTCACCCACCTACACCGACACCGCGCACGCCCACGGCAGCCCGCTCGGCGAGGAGGAGGTGCGGGCCACCAAGGAGATCCTCGGGCTGCCGCCGGGCGAGCGCTTCTGGGTGCCCGACGACGTGCTCGCCCACCTCCGCCAGGCCGGTCGGCGTGGCCGCACCGAGCGGGAGTCCTGGGAGCAGACCTGGTCCAGCTGGCCGGAGCACCGGGAGGAGATCGAGGCCTGTCTGCAGGGCCGGGGCCTTCCCGGGTGGGAGGCCAAGCTGCCGACCTGGCAGCCCGGCGAGAAGGTGGCCACCCGCAACGCGGGCAAGGCGTGCATCGACGCGGTCCTCGACGTCGTCCCCGGCCTCGTGGGGGGCGGCGCGGACCTCACCGGGAACACCGGCACCGAGATGCCGCCCGAGGCCGGGACCTTCTCCCGCACCAACCGCGCCGGGCGCCAGATCCACTTCGGGGTCCGCGAGCACGGGATGGGGGGGATCATGAACGGCATGGCCCTCCACGGCGGGCTGATCCCCGTGGGGGGCACCTTCTTCGTCTTCAGCGACTACATGCGCCCCTCCGTCCGCCTCGCCGCGCTCTCGCGGGCCAAGGTGATCTACTCCTGGTCCCATGACTCGGTGGGACTCGGCGAGGACGGCCCCACCCACCAGCCGATCGAGCAGCTGGCGGCGATGCGGGCGATGCCCGGGCTGCGGGTGATCCGGCCCGCGGACGCCAACGAGACCGCCATGGCCTACCGGGTGGCCATCGAAAGCGACGGTCCGACCGCGCTGATCCTCAGCCGGCAGAACCTTCCGGTCCTTGATGGCACCGCGGGCAACGCGGGGGTGGCGAAGGGCGCGTACGTGCTGCGCGACGTCGACGACCCGGCCGTGATCCTCATCGGCACGGGGAGCGAGGTGGCCGTCGCGCTGGCCGCGGCCGACCAGCTCCAGGCCGGCGGGATCGCCACTCGGGTGGTCTCCATGCCCTCGTGGGACCTGTTCGCAGCTCAGCCGGTCGCCTACCGCCAGCAGGTACTCCCTCCAGGGCTGCCGAAGGTGTCCGTGGAAGCGGCGTCCACCTTCGGGTGGGAGCGCTACGCCGACCGTTCCGTGGGCATCGACTCCTTCGGAGCCAGCGCCCCCGGGCCGGTGGTCCTGGAGCAGCTCGGCATCACCCCGGAGCAGGTCGCGGCGGCGGCCCGGGAGCTACTCGGCCGCACCGATCCGGTGGGCGAGGATCAGCGGGCGAGGTGACGGCGAGCCGGGCGCACACGGGGCAGACTGGCAACGGCCACCGGCGGAGGCGGGTCCCGAGGAAGGAAGCGACGTGAGCACGAGACTGCAGCAGCTCCATGATGAGCAGGGTCAGAGCCCGTGGCTCGACAACCTCAAGCGCGGCTGGATCACCAGCGGCGAGCTCGAGCGGTGGGTCGAGCGGGGCGTGCGCGGGATCACCTCGAATCCGAGCATCTTCCAGAAGGCGATCGAGAGCTCCGACGCCTACGACGTCCAGTACCGGGAGCTGATCGAGAGCGGCGCATCGGTCGAGAGCAGCTACTGGGATCTCGTCACCGATGACATCCGGCGGGCGCTGGCGATCCTCCGACCGGTCTACGACGCCAGCGACGGCGTCGACGGCTTCGTCTCCGTGGAGGTTGACCCCGGCCTGGCCCGAGACACGGCCGCCACCATCGAGGCCGCTCGCCACCTCCACACGACGATCGCGCAACCCAACCTCTACGTGAAGATCCCGGGGACCGCGGAGGGCCTTCCCGCCATCCGGCAGATGATCGCCGAGGGTCGCAACATCAACGTCACCCTGCTGTTCTCGGTCGACCGCTACGCGGAGGTCATCGAGGCATACCTCTCGGGCCTCGAGGCCTGTGACGGCGACCTCTCCCGGGTGTCCTCGGTGGCGTCGTTCTTCGTCAGCCGGGTGGACACCGAGACCGACCGCCGCCTGGAGGCCATCGGCTCACCCGAGGCGCTCGCGCTGCGAGGAAAGGTCGCGGTCGCCAACGCGAAGCTGGCCTACGAGCGCTTCGTCGCCGCATTCTCCGGTCCCCGGTGGGAGGCACTGGCCGCTCGGGGCGCCCGACCGCAACGCCCGTTGTGGGCGTCGACCTCGACCAAGAACCCGGCGTACTCCGACGTGCTCTACGTCGACGAGCTCATCGGGCCCGGCACGGTCAACACCATGCCGGACCAGACCCTCGAGGCATTCCTCGACCACGGCACGGTGCGGCGGACCATCGACGAGGACCTGGCCGGCGCACACGCCACGATGGCCACCCTGGCGGAGGTCGGGGTCGATCTCGCCGACGTCGCCCGCACCCTCGAGGACGAGGGTGTGGCCGCGTTCAGCAAGTCCTTCGAGGAGCTGATCGCCACGCTCGAGGGCAAAGCCCGGACGTTCACTCGCTGAAGACCACGGAGCGGAACGACGAGTCACCATGAACAACGATTCCCTCTACGTGGTCGACGACGTCCCGGGCGAGTTCGCCGAACGGGTCATCGAGGCGTTCCATGCCCGGCCCGGCGAGACGTTCTCGATCGCCCTCTCCGGCGGTGAGACCGCGCGGCGTTGCTACGAGCGCCTGGCAGCCGTCGGCGACATGCAGATCGACTGGTGGAAGGTCGACGTGTACTGGGGTGACGAGCGGTGCGTCCCTCTCGACGACGAGGCGTCCAACTACCGCCTGGCGCGCGAAGCCCTCCTCGATCGGGTCGGCGCGGCCAACGCCACCTACCCCATGCGTTGCGACGAGGGACCCGACCCGTACCAGTTGCGGGTCGGTGAGCTCGGCCGGTTCGACCTCGTGCATCTCGGGCTGGGCCCGGATGGCCACACGGCCTCGCTGTTCCCCGGCTCGCCCGCACTCGAGGCCGACCCCGGGCGGCTGGTGGCGATGAACGACGATCCCTCCGGTCGCAACCCCCATCGACGCATGACCCTGACCTACGCGGGCATCGCCCGCGCTCGACTCGTCCTCTTCACGGTGGAGGGCGAGGGCAAGCGCGACGCCCTCCACCGGGTCATGTCGGGCGATCCGACCGCACCGGCGAGCGCCGTGCGGGCGGAGCGGGTGGTGTGGCTCGCGGACCGTGCAGCCGCTGGCGACCTGACGGGTGACTGACCCGATGGTCTGCGGAGGTCTCCTGGCGCCGAGCTGCCAGTAGTGTCACCCGTCATGACCGATGAGCTTCTCCGTCTCCCTCTCGGCGAGCTCATGCGTCGGGCCCGAGCGGTTCGCGATGCCACCACCGGGACCAGGCTCACCTACTCCCCGAAGGTGTTCATCCCCCTGACGATGCTCTGCCGCGACCGTTGCGGCTACTGCACGTTCGCGCAGCCTCCGGCACGGCTCGACCGGCCCTATCTCGATCCCGCGGAGGTTCTGCGCATCGCGCGGGCCGGGGCCCGGGTCGGCTGCCACGAGGCCCTGTTCACCCTCGGCGAGCGACCCGAGGAGCGCTATCCGGTGGCACGCGACTGGCTCCACCAGCACGGCTACGACTCGACCGTGGCGTACCTGGCGGCGATGTGCGAGCTGGTCGTGGAGGAGGTGGGGCTGCTCCCCCATGCCAACGCCGGGGCGCTGTTCCCCGATGAGCTGGCGCTGCTGCGGCGGGTCGCTCCCTCGCAGGGGATGATGATCGAGTCCCTCAACCCGTCGCTCACGTGCCATCGCGGGGCACCGGACAAAGATCCGCAGCGACGCTTGGCGACCCTCGAGGCGGCCGGGGCGCTGGCCATCCCGTTCACGACGGGCATCCTCGTTGGCATCGGGGAATCGCGCTCGGACCGCCTCGTAGCCCTGCGAGCCATCGCCGATGCGCACCTCCGGCACGGTCACGTGCAGGAGGTGATCGTCCAGAACTTCCTGCCCAAGCCCGGCACCGCCATGCAGGCCGCGCCCGCCTGCCCCACGGAGGAGTACCTCGAGGCCATCGCCCTGGCCCGCCTCGTCCTGCCCCCCGACGTGCGGGTCCAGGCACCTCCCAACCTCTCCGACGATCTCGGCGCCCTGATCGATGCCGGCATCGACGACTGGGGCGGGGTCTCGCCGGTCACCGCGGACCACGTCAACCCGGAGCGACCCTGGCCTGCGCTCGATCAGCTGCGCCGGGCCACCGAAGATCGTGGGTTCACCCTCGCGCCCCGCCTCACCGTGCACCCCCGCTTCGTGGCCGATCCCGAGCCGTGGTTGGACGAGCGGCTCCGGTTCGCGGTCCTCGACCGCTCCGACGCCGAAGGGCTCGCTCGCGACGATCCGGGCTCCCTCTACGTGCAACGCATCGCCCCCGCACAGCCTGAGCAGGTCGACGACGGGGTGGAGGTGGTGCACCTCGGCGAGCGCAGCACCGCCTGGTGCGCGGGCGCCAGCCTCGCTCCCCCGCTGCTCCTGCCCGGCGCCCCGGCGGCCCGTGGTGCCCTCGGCGAGGTCCTCGCCGGGGTGCTGCTCGGCCAGGAGGTCGGCGTCGAGGAGATCGTGACGTTGTTCTCAGCCCGAGGGCGCGAGGTGGTGGCGGTGGCCGAGGTCGCCGATCAGCTCAGGCAGGACGCCGTGGGCGAGACGGTGACGTTCGTGCGCAACCGGAACATCAACTACACGAACGTGTGCACGTTCAAGTGCCGGTTCTGCGGCTTCTCCAAGGGACCCCTCTCCCTCAACCTCCGGGGGACGCCATACCTGCTCACCCTGGACGACATCGCGGCCCGGGCGGCCGAAGCCCAGGCACTCGGCGCGACCGAGATCTGCCTGCAGGGCGGCATCCACCCCGACTTCGACGGCGAGTACTACCTCGAGGTGACCAAGGCGGTGGCGGCTGCCGCCCCGGGGATCCACATCCACGGCTTCACCGCCCTCGAGGTCACCGAGGGGGCCCGGCGTCTCGGGGAGCCGCTGCCCGCCTACCTGCGCCGCCTGAAGGAGGCCGGGTTGTGCACGCTCCCGGGAACCGCTGCAGAGATCCTCGACGACGAGATCCGGGACGTCATCTGCCCCGACAAGGTCACCACGGACGAGTGGCTCGACGCCCACCGTGCGGCCCATGAGGTCGGCCTGCGCTCGAACGTGACGATCATGTTCGGCACGATCGAGAAGCCGCTGCACTGGGCGCGCCACCTGGTGCGAACCCGGGCTCTGCAACAGGAGACCGGTGGGTTCACCGAGTTCGTCCCCCTCCCGTTCGTCCACATGGCTGCCCCGCTCTACCTGCAACGCCGGTCGCGGCGGGGGCCGACGTTCCGGGAGGCGCTGCTCATGCACGCCGTCGGCCGGATCGCCTACCGCGGAGCCATCGACAACGTGCAGGTCTCCTGGGTGAAGCTCGGTCCGGCCGGGGCGGCACAGGCGTTGCAGGCCGGCGCCAACGACCTGGGCGGCACGCTCATGAACGAGAACATCTCCCGCGCCGCCGGCGCGACGCACGGGCAGGGCATGGAGGAGGAGCAGTTCCGGGCCCTGGTGGAACCGCTGGGCCGCCCGCTGGAACCACGCACCACCGTGTACGGGCGCGTGGCGGTGGCCTGAGGTGGCACGACGCGCCCCCTACCGCACCGGTGACCCCTCGCTCGACGCACGCATCGCGGAGCTGCTCGAGGAGGCGGGGATCAGCCGCGACGAAGACCTGGTGTTCGAGATGCTGGTGTCGGCCCTGCGCATCGGCCGGGAATCGGCCAGCCGCGGCGACCTCAAGCTGGTGAATGCCGCGCTCAAGGAGCTGCGGTATTCCTTTCTCGTCTTCGAACCGTATGCCTCGGTCCCCAAGGTGTCGATCTTCGGCTCGGCCCGCATCCGCAGGGATGACCCGGCTTACGAGGTGGCCATGCGGTTCGGCCGTCAGATGGCCGAACAGGACTGGATGGTCATCACCGGAGCCGGGCCGGGGATCATGGAGGCCGGCATCGAGGGCGCGGGGGCCGAGCGGGCATTCGGCGTGAACATCCTGCTGCCTTTCGAGAACGAGCCGACCGCCCTGCTCGCCGGGGATCCCAAGCTCATCAACTACCGGTACTTCTTCACGCGCAAGCTCACCTTCATGAAGGAGTCGAAGGCGTTCGCGCTGCTCCCCGGTGGTTTCGGCACCCTGGACGAGGCGTTCGAGTTGCTCACCCTCATGCAGACGGGACGCTCGCCCATCTGCCCCGTGGTGCTGATCGCCCCCGAGGGTTCGACCTACTGGCAGACGTGGCTGCAGTTCATCGAGAACGAGCTACTGGGCCCCAGAGCGCTGATCGGCCCGGACGATCTCTGCCTGGTCCGGGTGTGCAGCACCGTCGAGGATGCGGTGGCGGAGATCACCCACTTCTACTCCCGCTACCACTCGATGCGGGTCGTGGGACGCCGGCTGGTGGTGCGGCTCAGGACACCGGTCGACGAGCGTGAGCTGGCCGAGCTCAACGAGCAGTTCGCCGACATCGTGGTCTCGGGGAAGATCGAAGCCGTCGAGGCCTCACCCGCCGAACGGGAGGATGGCGACGTCCCGGACCTGCCACGGATCGCCTTCCAGTTCAACCGGGTCAACTATGCGCGCCTCCGGCGGCTGATCGATGCGCTCAACGGCCCGCGTAGCTGATCGGTTCGGGCATGGCACTCAATCGCCGTCGTCAGGCTCTCGCAGGATCGCGGCCGCCTTCTCGACCGCGCGACGGGCGCGGGTGAGCCGCCGCTCGTCGACCGGCAGCTCCGTGCCGCCGGCGTCGACGCACTCGCGGAGCCGTTCGATCGCCAGGTCCGCCAGCTCCTCGGCGATGACCTCCAGCCGTCCCCGGATGTCGTCGAACTCGCCGGCCATGGCGCATTCCTAGCGCGTCGCGGCCGGCCCGGCGAGGGGTAACCTCACCGTTGCCCTCGAGCCCGACCTGGAGCGTGATGAGCACCCGAGACATCCACGAATGGTTGTCGTTCGAGTACGCCGGCGAGACGTACCTGTTCGACCTGACCTTCCTGGGGAGCTCCTGGTCGTGCATCTACGGCCGGGGGTGCCCGGGCATCGACGAGGCCCCGGCACCCCAGCTGAGCCTCGGTTGCTGCTCGCACGGCGCCTACTTCACGGACAAGGCCGACCGAAAGCGCACCAAGCAGCTCATCGCCGCGCTGGGGGAGGACGAATGGCAGTACAAGGCGGTCGCGGAGGAGCTCGGCGGGGCGATCTACAAGAACGAGGAGGGGGACTGGGTCACACGGGTCGTGGACGGTGCGTGCATCATGCAGAACCGGGTGGGCTTCGAGGGCGGGGCCGGTTGTGCGCTGCACCTCGCGGCCGTGAACCGGGGCGAACGCTTCATCGACTGGAAGCCCACCGTGTGCTGGCAAGCTCCCCTCCGCCTCGATTACCACGTCGACGACAACGACCACCTGACGAAGATCCTGCGCGAATGGAAGCGCCGGGACTGGGGCGAGGGAGGCTTCGACTTCCACTGGTGGTGCACCGACGACCCACTCGCGTTCACCGGCCGCGAGCCCGTCTACGTCACTCTCCGGGACGAGATCATCGAGATGGTCGGCGAGGAGCCCTACGCCCGACTGGCCGAGCATCTCGAGCGGCAGGAAGACCGCCTGCTCCCGCATCCAGCACTCAAGAAGCGAGCCTGACCGCCGACAGGTGACGAGCATGCACCAATTCACGTCTGAGGAGCTCGAGCGGGCCGCCGAGGAGGCGGGGATGATCTTCCCCCCCTACGTGCTCGACCAGTTGGTCGCGGCGATCGACGCCGGCAAGCACGTGATCCTCACGGGGCCCCCGGGGACCGGCAAGACCACCCTGGCGTACCTGGCCGCCGACGTGGCCCGCCGAGCCATGTTCTGCACTGGCTACCTGCCCACCACAGCCACCAGTGAATGGACGACCTTCGAGACCATCGGTGGCCTGCAGCCCACGCCGGACGGGTTGATCTACCGGCCCGGGTTGTTCGTGGAGGCCATCGAGAGCGGCCGGTGGCTCGTGATCGACGAGCTCAACCGGTCGAACTTCGACCGGGCATTCGGTCAGCTCTTCACCGTGCTGTCCGGTTCGGCCGTGGTGCTGCCCTTCAAGCGCAAGGGCCAACCCGATCCGATCTCCCTCGTGCCCTCAGGCGAGGAGCCACCGGAGAAGACCGATGTGATCCGGGTCCCGGCCAACTGGCGGATCATCGCCACGATGAACGTGTTCGACAAGAACCTGCTGTTCGACATGAGCTACGCGCTCATGCGCCGGTTCGCGTTCATCGAGGTGGGCACCCCCGACGACCAGGCGTACGAGAAGCTGCTGGCCGGCCCTGGCGAGATCGTGACCAAGCTCCTGCCCCTGCGTCGTTTCCAGGACCTCGGTCCCGCCGTGTACCTCGACGCCGCCAAGTACGCGGCCCGCCGCGCCAAGGACGGCCCGACCGAGTCGCGACTCATCTACGAGGTCTTCTACGCGTACTTCCTCCCTCAGTTCGAGGGCATGGAGGACCGCCGGGCCACGACCCTGTACCGCACGGTCGCGCAGCACATGGATCCACCCGAGCAGGCCGAGGTCCAACGCACGATCGGTGAGGTCCTCGGGGTCGAGCTGGCAGTCTGATCGCGATCCGATGGCGCCACCGGTCGAGATCGAGCCCACGAGCCCGGTGGTCGACGACCCCGTCGCCGGAGCCTTCGACCGGCTCTGGGAGCGCCTGGCCCGTCCCTTCGAGGTGGTGGGGACGGTCGCGGCGCTGGTCGGGCTCTCCCCCGCGGTCGTGGCACAGCTCGTGGGGGTGGTCGTGGCCACCTCCGAGGAGGCCGAGCATCTACTCGATCAGTTCCCGGTGACGGTTCGGTCGCTGGCGACCTCCATCCACACCAACGCGGAGCGCTGCATCGGGCAGTTGCGCGGCCCGGTCCTGTGGAGCGAGACCATGTCTGCCCGGGCCTCGAGCTTCGGCGACCCGGACCTGTTCGTGTGCTCGGCCCCCTCCCGCGCGTACGACATCGATGAGAACCAGGTCCTCGTGGCCGCGCTGGTCGAGGTTCGCGAAGCGGCGAAGTACGCGAGTGAGAGCGTCGGCGATCGCGGAGCTGACGATCCCCTCATCCGAGCCGCCCGACGGAACGGGCAGGATGCCTCCCGGTTCATCGAACATCCCTCGTTGCAGCGGGTGAGCCGCAGCCGCCCCAGGGCGCGAGCATTGAAGCGCACCCGGTCGGGCAAGCATCGCAAGACGTACGGGCCCGCGCTGGCCATGCTGGACCGGGCCATGAACCCCCTCGGCCGCGACGACGTGCGCACCTGGTGCGACGAGCGCACGCGGATGCAGCACTACGCGCTGATGGGCCTGGTGGACCGGCTGGAGCGCGGGGGTCGCCGGTTGCCCGACTTCCGGGCCGAGCGTGGCGCGCTCTACGCGGGCCCGGTCCAGTACTACCACCCCCGCGGCCTCGGGGCGAGCGGGCAGCTCTCCGGCATCGTCGTCGGTCAACTCCTCGTCGACGTCCCGATGCGCCTGCACGACCCTGATCGAGATCGGGCCGAGGCCCAGCTCAAGGCCCGGGCCGGAGGTCGCCGATCGATGGTCATCATGGAAGAGGACGACCTCGATCGAGCGATCGAGGTCGCCATCGACCTGGCCCGCCGGGGCCGCTGAGCCCCCGAGCGGTCACCTCCGGGACCGCCGGCGCTCCCCCTCCCGGAGGAGTCGCTTCCGCAGCCGGACGGCCCGGGGTGTCACTTCGATCAGCTCGTCGCTCTCCACGAGCTCCATCGCCCCTTCGAGAGTCACCTGCCGGGGCGGGGCCAGCATGATCGCTTCGTCGTGCGAATGGGTGCGGATGTTCGTCTTCTGCTTGTCGCGGGTGACGTTGACCACGAGGTCGCCAGGGCGAGACGTCAGCCCGACGATCATCCCCTCGTAAACCGGCGTGCCTGGTTCGATGAACAGCTCCCCCCGCGGGGACAGGTTGTCGAGGGCGTAGGCCGTCGCGTACCCCGCCCGGTCGGCGACCATCGCCCCACCGGCTCGACGGGGCAGGTCGCCCACCCACTCGGTCCATCCCGAGTGATGGAGCTGCAACAGCGCCGTGCCGCGGGTGACGGTCAACAGCTCGCCACGGAGCCCCAGAACCCCGCGGGCGGGCGCCTGGAAGCTGATCACCGTCCGTCCCGTGTCGCCGGGGCGGATGTCGAGCACCCTCCCCTTGCGAGGCGCCAGCGCTTGGGTGACGGTACCGACGTGCTCGTCGGGCACGTCCACCATCCCGCGCTCGAGCGGCTCCAGCGGCTTGCCATCACCCTCCTTGAGGATCACCTCCGGGCGGCTGACCTGCAGCTCGTAGCCTTCTCGGCGCATGGCCTCGATGAGCACGGCGAGCTGGAGCTCCCCTCGTCCGGCGACCTCGATGACGTCGGGGCAGCCGGTCTCCCCCAGCCGGAGCGAGACGTTCCCCAGCACCTCGCGTGCCAGCCGCTCTCGAAGGTGCCGGCTGGTGAGGTACCGGCCTTCCTGCCCGGCCAGCGGGGAGGTGTTCACCCCGAACGTCATCCGCAGCACGGGTTCGTCCACCGTGAGCCGCGGCAGCGGCTCGGGCGATACCGGGTCGGCGAGGGTGTCGCCGACTTCGATCTCGGAGAATCCAGCCAGCACGAACAGGTCGCCTGCCTGCACCTCGTCGGTCTCCATCCGCCCCACGCCGCAGAAGGTCATGAGCTGGGCCACCCTCCGCACGAGCAGTGGTCGCTCGCCGGCCGCTGCGCAGAGGGCCACCTGGTCCCCTCGGCGAAGGGTGCCCCGCTCCACCCGCCCGATCGCCAGCCGACCGAGGTAGTCCGATGCGTCGAGGTTGGTGACCAGAGCCTGCAACGGCGCCGCGGCGTCACCCCGAGGCGGAGGAACCGCCCGGAGGACGGCGTCGAACAGCGGGGCCAGCCCGCTGGCCTCGAGCGGTGCGGCGAGGCCCTCGGAGGCGAGGCCGTCGCGGGCGATCGCCGACACCACCGGGAAGTCGATCTGCTGGTCGTCGGCGTCGAGGTCGAGGAACAGTTGGTAGATCTCGTCCAGCACCTCGGCGGGGCGGGCGTCGGCGCGATCGACCTTGTTGAGGACCACGACCGCGGCGAGCTTCGCCTCGAGGGCCTTCGACAGCACGTACCTCGTCTGGGGAAGTGGGCCTTCCGCCGCGTCGACCAGCAGGAGGACCCCGTCCACCATCGCCAGCGCCCGTTCGACCTCACCGCCGAAGTCGGCATGCCCGGGCGTGTCGACCAGGTTGATCCGGGTGCCCTTCCACGTCACCGAAGCCGCTTTCGCCAGGATGGTGATGCCCCGCTCCCGCTCCTGGTCGTCGGAGTCGAGCACCCGATCAACGGCGTCACGATGTGCGGGCAGGGCCCCCGTGGCGCGCAGCATGGCGTCGACCAGCGTGGTCTTGCCGTGGTCGACGTGCGCGACGAGCGCGACGTTGCGGATCAGCGGGCAGGTGCTCAGGAGCGCGGCGGGATGGTCGGTGAGCTCAGGCGGACCAGTCGTCGCGTGAGTCCTCGTTGAGGCACCACGACTTGTGATCGTGGCCGGGCTCGGCCCCGCACTCGGGGCAGGGCTCGGCGTCTCGAGCGTCGAGCAGAGCGTCCAGATCGCCTTCGGTGCTGCGTTTCAGTGCTCGGGCTTCCTCGAAGCGCCGATGACGCCCCTTCTTCACGGGCCAAACTCCCGATCGACTGCGGACAGTTCGGACAGTCTATCCCCGCCGTGGTGGTCTCCGACGAACTCCACGCCCTCCCGAGACTTTCGTGTGATTTCGTATGCGCTCGTGTGTGTACGCACCCCACACCCTCGGAGCCGTAGGATCGGAGCGTGAGCGAGCCGCCTTGGTGGAAGACCTCGGTCGTGTACCAGATCTATCCCCGATCCTTCTGCGACACGAACGGCGACGGGGTGGGCGACCTGGCGGGGATCCGCCGGCACCTCGATCACCTGGAGTGGTTGGGTGTCGACGCCATCTGGCTCTCGCCCTTCTACCGCTCACCGATGGCGGACTTCGGCTACGACATCAGCGACTACTGCGACGTGGACCCGCTGTTCGGCACGCTCGCCGACTTCGACGCCCTGGTCGAGGATGCGCACGACCGAGGCATCCGCATCATCGTCGACTGGGTGCCCAACCACACCTCGGACCAGCACCCGTGGTTCGTCGAGTCCCGCTCGGGGCGGGACAACCCCAGACGTGACTGGTATCTCTGGCGCGATCCGGCGCCCGGCGGTGGCCCCCCGAACAACTGGGTGGCGGCGTTCACCGGAGGTCCCGCATGGACCTACGACGACGCGACCGGGCAGTACTACCTGCACTCCTTCCTCCCCGCGCAGCCCGATCTGAACTGGGCGAACCCCGAGGTGGTGGAGGCGATGCACGACGTGCTGCGGTTCTGGCTCGACCGGGGTGTCGACGGTTTCCGGGTCGACGTGGTCCACCTCATCGGCAAGGCCCCTGACCTGCCCGACGACCCCGAGGAGTACCTCCCGATCCCCCATTCCGGCCTCAACCACCGCCCCGAGACCCACGAGCTGCTCCGAGGGCTCCGCCGACTCCTCGATTCCTATCCCGGCGACCGCATGATGGTCGGAGAGGTCTACCTCCTCGACACGACGATGGTGGCCACCTACTACGGATCGGGCGACGAGCTGCACCTGGCCTTCAACTTCCCGCCGCTGTACACGCCCTGGGACGCCGAACGCTGGCGTTCCCAGATCGAGATCGTGAGCCGGGAGCTGGACCCTATCGGCGCGTGGCCCACCTGGGTGCTCTCGAACCACGACAACAAGCGGCACCGCACCCGCTACGGGGGAAGCGAGGCGAGAGCGCGGGCCGCGGCCGTGCTGCTCCTCGGGTTGCGGGGCACACCGTTCCTCTACGCGGGCGAGGAGCTGGGCCTAGAGGACGCGGTGGTGCCCGACGATCGGGTGGTGGATCCCGGAGGTCGGGACGGGTGCCGGGCGCCGATCCCGTGGGAACCCGCACCGCCCCACGGCTGGGCCGGCGCCGATCCGTGGTTGCCGTGGCCACCGGAGCCAGGAACCCGGAACGTTGTGAGTGAGCGGGAGGACCCTGCCTCCATCCTGCACCTCTACCGGCGTCTGCTCGCGGCCCGACGCCGCTCCCCCTCCCTCCGGGAGGGTGACCTGTCCCTGATCGATGCCCCGCCGGGAGTGCTCGCCTGGCGACGCGCACACCAGTCGGGGGATGAACGGGTCCTCATCGTCAACTTCTCCGCCGAACGGGTGACCATGCCGCCATCCGGCCTCAGCGGGCTGGTCGAGGTGGCGAGCGACGGCTCAGGGGAGGGCGCCCTGTTCACGGGCGAGGTCGGCCCGGATCAGGCGCTGCTGATCGACCCCGGCGCCACCGCATCGTGAACCGCTAGGTCGAGCGCGGCCAGGGCAAGGGTTCGACCGCGCAAACCGGCCCGCTCGGAGTGACCAACCCCTCAGCCCACGGGGCGGTGCGAGCGCTCCTCGAGCACCAGCGTGCCCTTGCCGTCGAAGGCCAGCGCCGCATCCCCCTGAACCAGTTGACGTATCGGCTCGCCGACGAGCGCCGCCCGCCAGCCGTGCGCCAGGCGGGCGTCCTCGTCGCCGCGGAGGAACGCCTCCAGATCGGCGCGGGTCGCGAGCAAGGCGGTCTCGATCTCGAGGCGTCGGGCGAGCTGGCTCACCCACGCCGAGACCAGGCTCACCGCCGGCCGAAGGTCACGGTCGAGCTCCCGCTCCCCTGCTGGTTCCGGCGGGCCCGGGGGACGCTGCCTGGCTTCCTCGATCACCTCCAGAAGCGCACGGGCCCGGCCGCCGCCCAAGTGACGGTCGTCGAGTCCCCGGATCTTGAACAGCCCGTGGGTGTCCGTCGGAGGCCGCTGGGCGATGGCGACGATCGCCAGGTCGGGCATGACGAACCGGCTCGGCACGTCGAGCTCGATCGCCCGCATCTCGCGCCAAGCCGCGACCGCCCGGGCGATCTCCCGGGACCGCCCTTTGAGTTGGCGCGCTTCCCGTATCCGTCGCCAGGCCATTGAGGGGTCGCGGACTCCCCGCACCCGGCGCCGGATGTCGTCGCACTCGTCGAGCACCCATTGCAGGCGCCCGCGCCCTTCGAGCTCCTCGACCAAGCGGTCCTGCGCCTCGAGCAGATGGGCCACGTCCGACGCCGCGTACTCGAGCTGGTTCCGTTGGAGCGGGCGGGCCAGCCAATCCGAGAGGCGGTCGGACTTGCGGACCGTGATGCCGAGCACGTGCTGGTACAGCGCGGTGAGCGACGGTGAGCTCATGCCGACGAAGCCCGCCGCGATCTGGGTGTCGAAGAGCTGCGAGGGCACCACACCGCATGCCAGAGCGAGCACTTCCAAGTCCTGGTCGGATGCATGCAACACCGCGACCCCCGGTCCTTCAAGCACTCGACGCAGCGGGGTCACGTCGACCACCAGCGGATCGACGAGCGCGAGCCCACCTCGCCACGCGAGCTGGATCAGCGCCAGTTTCGGGAAGTAGGTGCGCTCCCGGTGGAACTCGGTGTCGAGTGCGTACCGAGGTTCATCCACCAGCTGCTCGACGACTTCCCCGAAAGCAGCGTCCGAGTCGATCACCTCATAGGTGGCGGCCATCGTCCCGTTCTGCGACCGGTCAACCTGGATGAGGACCGGCGACGGTGGGCTTGCCGGCCTCGATCCACGCGAGGGTCCCACCAGCGACGTTGGTGGCGTCGACGCCCTGGCGGGCGAGGAACTCTGCTGCGCGGCGGCTCCGGACGCCCGACGCGCAGATGAACAGGACGGCGCGATCGACCGGGACCTCCTCGATGCGATCAGGCAGTTCGGCCAGTGGGATCAGGACCGCTCCTGGCACGTGCGCCTGCGCGTACTCGTGCGGCTCCCGCACGTCGATCACCGTCGCACCATCTGCGCAGCGCTTCTCCAGCTCGTCGACGTCGATCTCGGGGATGTCCAAGGAGCCTCCTCGCGCTCAGGGGTCGCCCGAAGCGTACCGGTGGAGGTCTGCGGCGTCGTCGAGGTCCTCGAAGACTGGGGCCAACCCCTCGACCTCGACGACGTCGAGGCTGGCGAGGCCGTGGTGCAGCGAGCGCAGCCCGGTCTCGAACGCCGCCGCCAGAGCGGGCAAGGCCGAGCGACGGTACGCGACGGCCGAGAGCTGGCGACGCTGGTCCACGAACGGGACCGCTGCCGCGGCAGAGCACGAGCGCAGGGAGGCCACCAGCCCCCGCACGGCGGCGGCATCGACCTCGGGCAGATCACACGCCAGCACCACCACGATCGGGTCGGTCGCCGACCCGAGCGCGGTGAGCACCCCGCCGAGAGGCCCCTGGCCTGGGTGCCGGTCCGCCACGTACTCGAACCCGAGCGCTCGCAGGTCCTCGCTGCGTCGCCCGCCCACGGCGAGCACCCGGCGAGCGCCCGCCTGAACGAGCGCCTGTTGCGGGTAGGTGCACAGCGGCGCGCCACGCACGATCACGAACGCCTTGTCGGTGCCCATGCGCACCGACGATCCACCGGTGAGGACCGCCCCGGTGAACGGTTCCAGCCGCTCACCCGTGCTCATGGCCGCTCACCCCGCCACCCCGACTGGCGTGCCCCGAGCAGAGGATGCAGCCTGCAGCGCCTCACTGGCCGGCGGCCGGTACCCCACCACGAGCACGACGGTGACCAGCGTGAGCGCATTGTGGGCCAGGACGCCAGCGGCGCGGAGGGCATGGTTCCCGTCGTCGAGCAACGCCCAACCCCACCAGCCGAGGGGCAGGAGCAGCAGCAGGGACACGACGCCGGCCCACGCGTCGCGGACCCGATCCCGACCGTCCGCCACCAGCGCGCCGACCATCGGGAGCAACCAGACGAAGTGGTGGAGCCACGAGATCGGCGACACCAGCAAGCCCAGCGCGGCAGTGACCGCAACTCCGCCGAGCTCGTCGCCTGCGCGGTGGGCCTCCCGCGCCCGGTGCAGGCCGATCACCACCACCGCGGCCGACACCACCAGCCACACGACACCTCGTGCGTGAGCGGGGACCATCCGGTTCACGGCACCGAGCACCGACTGGTTGGACGTGTAGGCCAACGAACCGGTGACCCGCTCGCCGTGGAACACCGCGTCGGACCAGTAGTCGATCGAGGCGGCGGGCAGCACGACGAACGCCAGACCGCTGCAGGCGGCGAAGGCCGCCACGGCGGTGCCAGCGGCGCGGAGCCGGCCGGTGACCGCCAGGTAGACGATGAACACCGCGGGGGTCAGCTTCAGCGCGCTGGCCACCCCGATGAGCGTGCCCTGCGGCCAGCGCCCGCGGACCGCGAAGAGATCGACCAGGCACGCCAGCACCAAGAAGACGTTGACCTGACCCATGGCCACGTGCTCCGCGAACGGTCGGGCCAGCACGGCCAGCACGCAGGCACCCCCGAAGAGCAGCGGTCGCACATCTGCACCCACCGCCTCGACGGCACGCCGGAACGAGAGCCACACCACACCCACCAGTGCGAGGGTCGATGCCAGCGTCCAGAGGAACTGGCCCCACCATTGCCCGAACGGCGCGGTGAGCACCGCCACCAGGGCGGCGAAGGGCGGGTAGGTGAACACCAGATCACCGCCCCCGGAGCGGTACCCGAAACGACCGGCGAGCACGTCCCGGCCAGCGTGCTTGTACACGTCGAGATCGATGAGCGGGTGGAGCGGCTGATGCACGACGTAGCGCCACGCGACGGCCGTCGCGGCGACCATCACGCCTGCGATGCCCACCGCCACCGCGATGTGGCGCCGGGTCACGAGCCGGTCCAGGTGGGACCCGGGCTGCTGCGACGAGGAGCAGGTGGACCCCACCGGTATCGGCTCAGCGCTGGTCCGGCGGTGGCCAGGTCGGATCGAGCTGGCGGAGGAAGCGCGCACACCGCTCTTCCTCGTCCAGCTCACCGATCGCACCGGCCGCGGCCCGCAGCCCGTCAAGCGCCCGGAGAAACCCGCGGTTGGTCTCGTGCTCCCACCGAACGTACCCCGAGCCCCGCCAGCCTCCGGCCCGCAGCGCGTCCAGCCCGCGGTGGTAACCCACCCGGAAGTACGCGTACCGCTCGATCTCGTCCCGTCCACGGAGGCCGAGCTGCGCCCAGGCGTCGAGGTAGCGGGGGTAGCGGGCCACGACCGACGCGATGGCGTCGCGCTGGCGCGCTGCCGGCTCCGAGAGGGCTCGATCCAATGCCTCGGCCGCCTCGGTGGGTGGCGGGGGGAGGATGGTCTCCGGCGGCCCGGCGGGGGTCAGGTTCACGGGGCTGTGGTCGGCCATCCACGCCAACCTAGACGACGATGGCAACCGGTCAGCGGCCGGCCGCGGCCCGCTCGACCGCCCGGCGGACGAACGACGCGAACGCGTCGGGATGGCTCGTGTGGGCATCGTGGCCGGCACCCGGGATGCGGACCAGCTCACCGTCCCGAACGGAAGTGGCGAGCTCCTCCGCCGCCCGGCGATGGCGGTCCGCCGCCGCGGTGCCGCAGCCGGCGACGACCGGGCAGGTGATCGCTGCCGGGTCGTAGGCCTGACGGGTACGGACCGATCGCAGATCGGCGAGGAGGGCCCGGCCCTCGGCTCGTCGCTGCGCCTGCGTCGACCGCGGGAGCTGCTCCCAGCGTTCATCGCCGATCACCCGGCGCATGAACCGCTCCACGGCGATACCTGCTGCCTCCGAGCCTTCCCCCGAGAGGGGATCTTCCAGCCGCGATCGCTCCGGCCACCACGGTGCCCACGGCATGGGGGCCTCGAACGCGGCCACCGCCAGCGCCAGCAGCGGCTCACGCTCGGCCGTGGCGAGCGCGATCACGCCGCCGAGACTGTGGCCCACCAGGACGGCCGGCTCATCGGCCAGCACCTCCACCAGGTCAGCAACCATGGCATCGAGATCAGCCGCCTCCCCGCTCTCGAGGGACCGCCCATAGCCCCGACGGTCGTAGCGCACCAGCTCGAGGTCCGGAAGACGCCGTGCGACCTTGAGGAACGCCGCGGCCCGGTCGAGCGTGCCGTGCACGAAGACCACCCGAGGAGCGGGGAGTGAACCCGCCTCGGTGCACGCGGGGTGGCGGTACACGGCTAGCTCGGCCTGTGGCCTGCGGCTGGCTCCGCTCACGGGATACGCAGGAGACGCAGTGTGTCCGTTGCCCGGCCGGCGAGCTCCCCGGTCCCGAACAGGAGCACCACCAGATCACCCGGCTTCACCTCGCCGAGGCGCAACGCCTCGGCGATGGCGGCTGGCACCAGGTGATCGGCGCGCTCGGTGCCCTCGAGGTGGTAGGGCACCGAGCCCCAACTCATCGTGAGCTGGCGCACCGTGCGCTCGTGGGTGCTGAAGCCGATGATCCGCGCCCGAGGTCGGAACCGGGCGATCGAGCGGACCGTGAAGCCGCTGCGGGAGATGCAGATGATGGCCGCGGCGTTGGTCGCCGCGGCCGCCCGGTGTGCCGCACTGGTCATCGCGTCGGTGATGGCGTTGGCCGGGTCGGTCGCGTCCCGCTCGATCGTTTGCAGCTGGTCGGCCCAGGTGTCGTAGTCGAACTCGTCGTCGGCCCGCTCGGCGATGCGAGCCATGGTCGCCACGGCGTGCACCGGGTCGACGCCCACCGCGCTCTCACCGGAGAGCATCAAAGCGCTCGAACCGTCGAACACGGCGTTCGCCACGTCGGAGGCCTCGGCGCGGGTGGGGATCGGTGCCTGGATCATCGACTCGAGCATCTGGGTAGCCGTGATGGCCGGGCGGCCGAGCGCGATGCACCGGTGGATGATCCGCTTCTGCAGGTGCGGGAGCTCTTCGATCGGGAACTCCGAACCGAGATCCCCGCGGGCCACCATCACCGCGCCCGACGCCTCGATGATTCCGTCGAGGTTCTCCACCGCAGCCCGGGTCTCGACCTTGGCCACGATGAGCGGGCCCCGCGGGTGAGGTTCCACCCCCACCCGGCGGACGTCATGGGCCGAGCGAACGAACGACAGCGCCACCATGTCCACGTCGACGTCGATGAACGCGTCGAGACAACGCAGGTCCTCGGAAGTCGGGCTGGTGAGCCGGAGCCGGTCGGAAGGGATGTGGATGCCCGGCCGCCCCTTCAGGACCCCCCCGTGGATGACGCTCACCTCGATGTGGTCGTCGGCGCGACCCAGCGCCTCCACCACCACCGCGCCGTCACCGAAGGCGACGGTGTCACCGGGGTGGATGTCGGACAGCAGCTGGTCGTAGTCGACCTGGATCACCTCGGCGGTGCTGGTCCCCGTCCCGGGCGTCAGCCTGAGACGCTGACCTTCCAGCAGGAGCAGGCCTTCGTCGGGCACGGCTCCGGCACGGACTTTCGGACCGGGTAGGTCGACGAGGATGCCGACCGTGCGCCCGAAGTCGGCGGCCGCCTTGCGGACCCGGTGGTAGCGGGCCAGCGCCTGCTCGAGGCTCTCGTGGGCGAGACTCAGTCGCGCCACGTCCATCCCGGCCTCGATCATCCCCTTCAGCACCGCCTCGGAATCGGACGTGGGCCCGATGGTGGCGATGATCTTGGTACGGCGTGGCATGCCCCAACGCTAGCGGCACCTAGGCTCGGATCCCGTCATGGAGCTCCTGCTCATCCGGCACGCCAGACCGTTCCGCGGCACTGCCACGGAGGGACCGGCCGACCCGTCGCTCGACCCGGTCGGGGCCCGCCAAGCAGCACGCCTGAGCGACTGGCTCGCCCGGGAGGAGATCGACGCGGTCTACAGCAGCCCGCTGGCCAGGGCCCGGGAGACGGCCGCGCCACTCGCCACTCGGATCGGCGTCGATCCTGTGATCGAAGAGGGGGTGGCGGAATGGGATCGTGACGCGCCGGCCTACATCCCCCTCGAGGAGCTACGAGCGACCGGACACCCCTGGTGGCAGGCGATGGCCGCTGGCGACTGGGACCTGCTCGGGGTCGACCCGGAGGCGTTCGGGCAGCGGGTCGTCGCCGCCATCGACGCCATCGCGGCCCGGCACCCCTCCCAACGGGTGGCGGTCGTCTGCCACGGCGGGGTCATCAACTTTTATCTCGCCGAGGTGCTCGGCCTCGGCCAGCGCCTGTTCTTCCAACCCACCTACACCTCGATCAGCCGGGTCCTGGTGTCGCGCGCCGGCGTCCGCTCGCTCGAGACGCTCAACGAGCGTGCCCATCTGCGGGACCTCGCCTAGCTGGGCGAGGCGTCCGGGTCAGGTCGCCCGCTCCCACACGGTCGACCGGGAGGGAGCCTTCCTTCCGAGGGCCTCGATCAGGCGCTGCGAATCGAAGCCCGGCAGGAGCTGCAGTTGCTCCACCAGGCCGGTGTCCTCGATCCGGTCGAGCGGAACCAGGCATCCCCGGGCGGAATCGCCGGCGAGGACCACCACCCCCCCGTACCGCCCGTGCGGGCCGCGCTGGGCCGTCACCACCTCCACCTCGGTGAGCTCGCCCCACTCAACCACCTCCTCGCGCCCGTCGGCGAGCACTCGTCGAGCGCCGAACTCGTCGACGCGGAGCTCCACGGTGGCCGAGCGCATCTCGCGGCGGCGAGCTTCGTTCCGGGCCACGGCGAGCAGCACCACCACCGGCGACATCATCAGCACCACCCCCAGCCAGCCCACGGTCACCGCACCCCACGATCGCCATGCCGCGCACGGAACGTGCCCTCCCGTCGCCAACCTGCGGAGGCGGGCATCAGTTCAGGCGGGCCCTGAGCAGGACCGCACGCCGCGCGTACTCCTCTCCGATGCCACCGCCGAGGCGCTCCGCAGTGATGTCCAGCTCGCGGGCTGCACCCCGGAAATCACCACTCGCGGCCAGCGCGGCGGCCAGCTCGGCCCGCTCCTCGGTCGGCACGCCGGGGAGGAGGGTCCGCAGGCGCAGCACCCACACCAGGGCCGCATGGTCGCCTCTCGCGGTGAACACCACCCGCAGATTGGCGAGCATCCGAGCCAAGACGGTGAACGGCCCGACCGGCTCCAAGAACGCGTCGTCGAAGACCGCGTCCGGCCCGTGCACGGCCCGGAACGCCCGCTCGCAACCCGCCCGGTCGAGGAACGCGCCGCCTGCGAAGGGATCCACGAACACGGTCGGATCGACCCGGTCGCGCAGCAGGAAGTGCCCCGGCATGCCCACCCCGGCGAGGGGGACGCCGAGGCGCCGCCCCACGGCCATGGTGAGCACCGACAGCGTGATCGGGATCCCCCGCCGCCGGTGGATCACATCGTTGAGGTACGAGTTGCGCGGGTCGTAGTAGGCCGTCCGGTTCCCCCGGAAGGCGAGGTCCACGAACAGGTACCGGACCAGGGCGTCGAGCGTCGGGGCGAAGCAGCGCTCGGCGATGCGGTCGATCACCGCCAGCTCGGCGTCGACGTCGAGGTCCGGGTAGGCGTGCACGGCGATGAGCAATGCCGCCCGATCGAGGGGGAGCTCCTCCTCCGGGCGGCGGAGCAGGTCTGCGAACTGCTCGGTGGCCTGCACCCGGCGGAGGGTACCGGTCGCCCGGGGAAAACCACGAGGGGCCCGCACGTGCGAGCCCCTCGATCACCTGACGTGCGGCTGCGCTCAGCCGGTGAAGCGGGGCGTGGCCCGGGCCGCCGTGGTGGCGGCTGTGGACGTGGTGGTGGTCGGCTCGGCCGTGGTGGTCGGCCCCGGCTCGTTGAACCGGTTCACGACCTCGACCCTGCGGTTCTCCCAGTCGGTGAAGGTCACGACCTGCTCCCGCCCGGTCACCTCGTCGGCACCACCGTCATCGGTCTCGGTGACCCCGCAGTCGATCGCATCCCAGAAGGCATCCGGATGGATGCTCAAGGTCACGGTGCCGCCCTCGCTCGGGAACACCGTGTCCTCGTTGAGCACCACCGTGTCGGCCAAGGGGCGGGCACGGAGCGGCTCGGCCGGCATCTCGTAGGCGACGCAGTTGACGTTGATCACGAACTCGGTGTCGTTCGGAGCGGAACCCTCGACGATCTTGGTGATGGTCAAGGTGAACTCCGGGTGGCTGCCTGCGCCAACCGGCGCTGCGCCGAAGGCTCCGATGGTCGAGACGGTGATCATCGCCACGAGCAAGCGCTTGGTCATGGGAGAGTTCTCCTTACGGGGACGCGAACCCCTTTGGGGGAGGTAAAACGGGCCCGCCGAATGCTAGCAGCGCACGTCGTTCAGGGCGAACACATCCGCCCGGGAGGCGGTACCGTCCCCGCGAGCCGACCGCTGACCCGCGAGAGGAGCACCGTGTACCCAGGGGCCCACGCTACGACCCAACCCGACAAACCCGCCTACGTGATGGCCTCGACTGGCCGGGTGATCACCTACCGCGAACTCGACGAGGAGGCCAACCGCCTCTCGCAGCTGTTCCGGGCGGCGGGTCTGCGGCCGGGTGACCACATGGCGTTCTGCATGGAGAACCACCCGAAGTTCCTCGCCATCGCCTGGGGGGCACAGTACGCCGGCCTCTACTACACGGCAATCAGTAGCCGGCTCACGAGCGAGGAGGTGGAGTACATCGTCAACGACTGCGGCGCGAAGGTGTTCATCACCTCGCAGTACAAGGCGGAGGCGGCCGAGCACCTCGTGGACCGGATGCCGAACGTGTCGGTCCGCCTCGTGCTCGACGGCCCGCTCGAGGGCTACGAGCCCTACGAGGAGGTCGTCGGCCGGTACCCGGCCGAACCGCTCGCCGACAGGGTGGCGGGCAAGGACATGCTCTATTCCTCGGGCACCACCGGTCGCCCCAAGGGCGTGAAGCCGGCCTTCCCGTCCGAGCCGATCGACCAGCCCACGGCGGTGACCGGCCTGATGCAGCTGCTGTTCCAGGCCGACCCCTCGATGGTGTACCTGTCCCCCGCGCCGCTGTACCACGCAGCGCCGCTGCGCTTCACCATGGCCGTGCACCAGATCGGTGGCACCGCCGTGATCATGGAGCACTTCGACGCCGAGGAGGCGCTCGCCCTGATCGAGCGGTATCGCGTCACCCACAGCCAGTGGGTGCCGACGATGTTCGTGCGGATGCTCAAGCTGCCCGAGGAGGTCCGCAACCGCTACGACGTGTCGAGCATGCGGGTCGCCATCCACGCGGCCGCCCCCTGCCCGGTGCCGGTGAAGCGCCAGATGATCGAGTGGTGGGGGCCGGTCATCCACGAGTACTACGCCGCCACCGAGGGCAACGGCTTCGTCTACTGCAACAGCGAGGACTGGCTCGCCCACCCCGGCACGGTGGGCCGCCCGTTGCTCGGCGAGGTGCACATCGTCGGCGAGGACGGCGAGGAGGTCCCCGTCGGGGAGGAGGGCACGATCTACTTCAGTGGCGGCAATGACTTCGAGTACCACAACGATCCGGAGAAGACCGCGCAGTCCCGCAACGATCGGGGCTGGACCACCCTCGGCGACGTGGGGCGGGTGGACGAGGACGGTTTCCTCTACCTGACCGACCGCAAGAGCTACATGATCATCACCGGCGGGGTGAACGTGTACCCGCAGGAGACCGAGAACCTGCTCGTCACCCACCCGAAGGTCCTCGACTGCGCCGTGATCGGCGTGCCCAACGAGGACTTCGGGGAGGAGGTCAAGGCGGTGGTCCAACTGGCCGACGGGATCGAGCCCGGGCCGGAACTCGAACAGGAGCTCATCGCCTTCTGCCGCGAGCACCTCGCCGACGTGAAGTGCCCCCGTAGCGTCGACTTCGTCGACGAGCTCCCACGGCATCCGACGGGCAAGCTCTACAAGCGCCTGCTCCGCGACCGCTACTGGGCGGGCCACGAGAGCCGCATCATCTGAGACCCGCGACGCGGCCGACGTAGGGTTGGCGATGGCTCGCCATGCCTTCCTCGACCACCCCGGCCCGATCCCCTTCGCGCACCGTGGCGGGGCGGGCTTGTGGCCCGAGAACACCCTCCCGGCGTTCGAAGGTGCGGTCGCGCTCGGCTACCGCTACGTGGAGACCGACGTGCATGCGACAGCCGACGGGGTGCTCCTCGCGTTCCACGACGACCGGCTCGACCGGGTGACCGACCGGACGGGCCTGATCCGCGAGCTTCCCTGGCGGGAGGTCCGGCGGGCGCGGGTCGCCGGAGTCGAGGCCATCCCGACGCTGGAGGAGCTGCTCGGCACGTGGCCCGAGCTGCGGGTGAACATCGACCCCAAGCACGACTCGGCAGTACCCGCGCTGATCGAGGTGCTCGCCCGGACCCGTTCGCTGCACCGGGTGTGCGTCGGTTCGTTCTCCGGCCGGCGCCTCGCCCGCCTGCGGGGCCAGCTCGGCGGACAGTTGTGCTGGTCGTTCGGCCCGGCCCGGGTGGCACGCCTGCGAGCGGCCAGCCTCGGAGTACCTGCGGGACGACTCGACGGGCATTGCGTCCAGGTGCCGGTGCGGGCGGGGCGCCTCCCGATCGTCGACGATCGCTTCGTGCGTACGGCCCACGCACGCCACCTGCAGGTGCACGTCTGGACCGTCGATGATCCGTCGGAGATGGAGCGGCTGCTCGACCTGGGCATCGACGGTCTGATGACCGACCGACCCGAGGTGCTCAAGGAGGTACTCGTTCGGCGCGGCCAATGGGTCGGCTGAACGGCCACACTCGTCAGTCCGGCGGGAGCAGGACGTTCGGGTTGAGGACGCCCCGAGGATCGAGCGCCCGCTTGATACTCCGGAAGGCTCGCACCTCGGCTGCGCTGCGATTCAGGTGCAGCCAGCGTTTCTTCGCCGTGCCGATGCCGTGCTCCGCGCTGATGGACCCCCCGCAGCTCGCCACCATCCTGAAGATGATGCCGTCCACCTCCTCGTCGTCCGGTGCCGTGCCGGTGATGTTCACGTGCAGGTTCCCGTCACCGATGTGCCCGAAGAGCCACGTGCGGGCGCCCGGCGCATGGCGAGCGACCACCCCCGGCAACCGGGCGACGAAGTCGGGGAGCATTGGCAGCGGCAGCGAGAGGTCGAGCTTGTGTGGGGGCCCGAGGGTGTTGATGGCGGAGGTGTGCCGTTCCCGGTAGGCCCACAGCTCGGCACGGGTCCTCGCATCGGTGCCCACGGCGACGTCTCCGGTGACCCCTGCCGCGGCGAGCACCCACGACATCCGCTCGGTCGGGTCCTCGTGATCCGAGGCTTCGAGCAGGACATACACCGGCCATGAGCGCCGGAACGGTTCCCGGAGCCCCTCGACCTCGCACACCAGCGACAGTCCCTCGGCGAAGAACACCTCGGCCGCGTCGAGGCAGGAGAGCCCCCGCCTCACCCGAGCCACGGCAGCCACCGCCGCCCGCAGGTCCTCGAAGCCGGCCAGGGCCACCACCCGCTCCGGGAGGTGGGGCACCAAGGCGAGGCGCGCTGCGGTCACGACACCGAGGGTGCCTTCGCTGCCACACAGGAGGCCGGCGAGATCCAGGCCGGTGTTGTCCTTCGGCAGGCCGGCGAGGTGCCGCACGACCGAGCCGTCCGCCAGGACCGCTTCGATCCCTCGGAGCTGAGCTCGGGTACCGCCCCAGCGGATCACGTGCAGACCGCCGGCGTTGGTGGCGATCGTCCCCCCTACCGTGGCCGAGTCCCGAGCAGCCAGGTCCACCGGGTACTCGAGCCCGGCGGCGCGAGCACGCTCGTGCAGGGTGCTGATCGTCACGCCCGCGCCGGCGGTCACCTGGCCGGCGAGCTCGTCGACCTCACCGAGGGCGCTCAACCGCCGGGTGCTGAGCACGAGCTCACCCTCGAGGGGAACGCCCCCTCCCACCAGACCGGTGTTCCCGCCCTGCGGCACGATCGCCACCCGGGCGTCGGCGCAGACCCGGACGACCTCGGCCAGCTCCTCGACGTTGCCGGGCCGGATCACCGCCGGTGTCGTGCCGTGGAAGCGCCCGGTCCAGTCCACCCTGTAGGGGCGGGTCACGTCCGGATCGACGACCACGTGCTGTGATCCGACGATCCCGGCCACCCGGTCGAGTGCCGCATCGAGGCCGTGGGGTGCCACGACGCCATCCTGGCCGCCACGGGTCCTCGGGCGCACGACCCGGCGGGCCGCCGATCGCCCGCCGGGCCCGTGGTCAGTAGGGCCAGGTGCCGTCGCTGCCGAGCAGGCGGTACACCGGCCGCAGCTTCAGGGTGATGAGGACCTTGAGCACCACGTTCTTCGCGAACCAGGGAAGCTGGGCCGCCTGGCGTGCGGCATTGGCGAGCCGCCGGGGACCTCGAACCGGTCGGCGCCGGTACTCGGCCAGCGATCCCGACCGGCCGACGTAGTGGAACTGCCGGCCGAAGAACAGGCTCGCCACCAGGGCGCCGGTGACACCGATCGAGCTGAACGCATCGTGGATCAGCAGCGTCCCCCCGGGCGCGACCCGGTCGCCCCATCGGCGGATGTCGGACAGGGCGGGCCCCAGGCGATGGGCGCCGTCGATGTAGAGCAGCTCGACGTCCCCGTCGACATCGCCGAGCGCTTCCGTCGAGTACCGGCGCAGGTGCCGGATCCGCTCCCTCACCCCTGCCCGTTCGAGGTTGGCCAGGAACACCTCGTGGTCTTCCTGCGCTTCGGCCTCGAAGCCCTCGATCTCCTGGGGACCACGGTCGTTGCCGCCGTGGGGGTCGATGGTCACGATCTCGACCTCCTCCGGTGCAGCCGACGCGAGCACGATCGCGGACCGACCGCGGAAGCTGCCGATCTCGACGATCCGATCACCGGCCCGCAGCTCCGAGGCGCGGTCCCACAGGCGTCCGGCCTGTGCCCGGGTCATCCACCCCTCCACCTCCGCCAGCGACCGGAACACCTCATCGAAGCTGCGCCGCGAGTGGCTCGGCGTGGCAGACGGGGGCGACACGGATTCGGGCACTGCGGGGCTCTCGGTCGTCTGGTGCGGTCGGCAACCGGTGCCGGCTCCCGGCCCGGGATGGACGGCGAGCATACCGTGGCGTCTTCGAGCCTGTGGGTGACCCTGTCGACAACCTCGAGTCTTCTGGGGATTGGCGAGAAATCCGCCGGATAACCCTGGGGAAAGTCAGAAACCGCTTGACTCGGTTCCGGGAGAGGCGCAGCATCGACCCAGGTCAGGCAAGAACGGGTCGCCAGATCGCACCCGGTGCCGGAGGCCAACCCCCCGGGGACGGCCACCGAGCGACTGGGGAACGTCGGTGGCTCGGGGCGCCTGGCCACGGAGCACCGGTACCGGCACCCACCTCGGTGAGGAGCCGGGGACGCGAGCGGGACCAGCCCGGACTCGTGAGCAGAGCGGTGCCCCGCGCGGGTCGGCCCCGAGGAGCTGACGGCTGCGGCCGGAGGCTACTCGGGGTCCTCGTGCGTTCAGGCCCGATGCGGTCGACGCAGCCCCGCATGGGTGATCATCAGGGGATGGACATCCCCAAGTCGTTCCACCTGCCCGCCGACATCCACGCGTACCTCGTGGACCACGGCACCGCTCCTGACGCGGTGCAGCGGGCCTTGATCGACGAAACCCGGGCCCTCGGTGACATCAGCATCATGCAGATCGCGCCCGAGCAAGGCGCGCTGCTCACCCTGCTGGTCGCGCTGACCGGCACCCGCTTCGCCGTGGAGGTGGGCACGTTCACCGGCTACTCCGCCTTGTGCATCGCCCGGGGATTGCAGCCCGGTGGGCGCCTCGTCTGCTGTGACGTCAACGAGGAGTGGACAGCCGTGGCCCGGCGGGCATGGGAGCAGGCCGGCGTGGCTGACCGGGTCGACCTCCGCCTCGCACCGGCCATCGAGACCTTGCGAGCCCTCCCACCGGAGGCGGTGGTCGACTTCGCCTTCATCGATGCCGACAAGCCTTCCTACGTCGACTACTACGAGGAGCTCCTCCCCCGGCTGCGGATCGGTGGCCTCCTGGTGGCGGACAACGTGCTGTGGTTCGGCCGGGTCGTCGATCCCGCGGCCACCGACCCCGACACCCGAGCGATCCGTCGCTTCAACGACCATGTGCGCGACGACCCGCGCACCGATGTGGTGATGTTGCCCGTCGGTGACGGCTTGACCATCGCTCGCCGCGCGTCCTGACCGAGCGCTGCGCAGCGTCCGGGGGCATTTATTGACACGACGGCAACAGGGTCCTAGCGTCCTGCCCACCGCTGTGGCCCCAGTCACAAACTGCTGGGTCCGACGGATTTTGACGCCGCCTCGATCGCCGCGATCCGGGGCTGGGCGGGCGCCCGAGCACGGTGCTCGACGACAACGAGGGGGACGAGCTGGTGGCCAGCCATCTGGATCGACATCGCTCACGGTTTGCGGGCACTGGGCTGCTCTTCGTGATCGCACTGCTGGTGGGCGCGTGCGGCGGCTCAGGGAGCGACACCTCCGGCAGCCGCGGAGAGACCACCGGGACTGCTCCCCCGAGAGACCCGGACGTGACCCTGGCGTCCTCCGGCCAGCCCCAACGAGGCGGCACCCTGGTCTACGGGGTCGAAGCCGAGTCCGACGGCTACAACCCCACCAAGAACCGGTTCGCCCCCTCCGGCACGGAGATCGGCCTGGCCATCTACGACCCGCTCGCGGCCTTCGACGAGAACGGGGCCCCGCAGCCGTACCTGGCCGAGTCACTGACCCCCTCGGCGGACTTCACGGTCTGGACCATCACCGCTCGGCCGGGCATCCGGTTCCACAACGGCGAGGCCCTCGACGGTGAAGCCATGCGCATCTTCTTCGAGGCCCTGCGCGCCGACCCGCTGGTGGGCATCGCCTTCAAGAACGTGGCCGCCGTGGCCGTCGACCCGTCGAACCCCCTGGCGGTCACGATCACCATGAAGGAGCCCTGGGCGAGCTTCCCGGTCTTCATGACCGGACAGGGTGGGATGGTCACCGCCCCGGCGATGGCCAACGACCCCGACAGTAGCCGCCACCCCATCGGCACCGGCCCCTTCGTGTTCCAGGAATGGGTGCCCGACAAGGCGCTCAAGGCGACCCGCAACCCCGACTACTGGCGCAAAGACGCCAACGGCGTGCAGCTCCCCTACCTCGACGCGGTGGAGTTCCGGCCCCTTCCCGATGCCACCACCCGCTCGGCCGCCTTGCGCTCCGGGGACGTGCAGATGATCCACACCACCAACCCCACCGAGATCGAGGCGCTCGACGCGGACGCCCGCGCGGGGAAGGTGCAGATCGTCTTCGACCGGGGCGAGCGGGAGGAGAACTTCTTCATGTTGAACACCTCCAAGCCCCCCCTCGACGACATCCGGGTCCGCCAGGCCCTGGCCTACGCCACGAACCGTGAGGCGTTCAACCAGGTCATCTTCGACGGCAAGGGCGAGATCGCGGACGGCATCTTCAGCCAGGGCTCTCCCTGGCGGGGTGAGGGCGCGCCCTACCCGGCCTACGACCCTGCCAAAGCCCAGGAGCTGGTGGCGGAGTACGAAGCCGAGAACGGGCCGATCCGCTTCTCGCTGGTCAACAGCGGCACCGATTCCCGGGGCATCGACCTGGCGAAGGAGCAGTGGGCGGCGGTGGGCATCGACGTCGACGTCTCCCTGATGGAGCAGGGCCAGTTCATCGCCAACGCTGCGCTCGGCGACTTCCAGGCCCACGACTGGCGGCAGTTCGGCGCCCTCGACCCCGACTACGACTACATCTGGTGGACTTCGGAGAACGCTGGCGACGGCATCGCCCTCAACTTCGCCCGCAACAAGGACCCCCGGATCGACGAAGCACTGAAGCGGGGACGCTCCACCACCGATCTGGCGGTGCGCAAGCAGGCCTACGCCGACGTGCAGCGCTACATCAACGAGGACCTACCCTACATCTGGACCGTGCGCTCCCAATGGGTGGTGGTGGCCTCCAACAACGTCAGGGGCATCATGAACGGCCCCCTGCCCGACGGTGCGCCGGCGTACCCCATGGGCGGGCCCGGCGGATTCGGGGGCATCACCTTCCTCACCCAGACCTGGCTCCAGTCATAGATCCGCGATGATCCCGACCGTCACCGACGATCCCCGGAAAGGACCGCGATGAGGTTCGTCCGCAAGAAGCTGGTCCAGCTGCTGCTGGTCCTGCTCGCCGTCACGTTCCTGTCGTTCTTCTTCCTCAACCTGCTCCCCGGCAACACCGCCCAGGTGCTCTGCGGAGCGGGCGGCGGGCCGGAGTGCGTGGAGCAGAAGACCAAGGAGCTGGGCCTCGACAAGCCCCTACCGGTGCGCTACGGGGAGTGGCTGCGTGACGCGGTCACCGGGGACCTCGGCGCGTCGGCTCGGAACCAGCAGCCGGTGTGGGAGGCGATCAAGCAGCGGATGCCGGTGACGATCGAGCTGCTGATCTACTCGCAGTTCATCGCCCTGGCGGTGTCGATCCCCCTGGCGATCATCGCCGCCCAACGACCCGGTGGCATCTTCGACCGGGTGTCGACCAGTGTCGCGTTCGCGCTGCTGTCGGTGCCGAACTTCATCCTGGCGATCGTGCTGATCCTCATCTTCGCCGTGAACCTCGGCTGGTTCCCCGCCACCGGCTACGCCGAATTCTTCACCGACCCCATCAAGAACCTCCACGACCTCTTCTTGCCCGCCCTCACCCTGGCGGTGGCCGAGATGGCGGTCTACCTCCGCCTGCTTCGCACCGATCTCATCGCCACTCTGCAAGAGGACTACATCATGATGGCCAAGGCCAAGGGCCTGCCGTCGCGGCGAATCCTGCTGCGCCACGCCTTCCGCCCCTCCACCTTCTCGCTGGTGACCGTGGCCGGCCTCAACATGGGCCGCCTCATCGGCGGGACGTTCATCGTCGAGGTGATCTTCGCCATCAACGGCATCGGCAAGTACGTCGTCGACAGCATCCTGGCCCGCGACTACATCCCGGTGCAGGGCGGGGTGGTGATCATCGCCGTCGGCTACGTGCTCATCAACTTCGCCGTCGACATGTTCTACGCCGTTCTCGACCCGAGGATCCGCCATGCCCGCGCGCTCGCCTGAACCCAGCTCGGAACCGCTGCCCACCGACAGCTCGGTGTTCGCCGAGAGCGGCGACCTGGCCACCGAGATCACCCGGATCGCCGACGGCGACATCGAGCTGCTCGAGGAGCTGCACGAGCTCGACCCCGGCCAGGTGGCCGCGGAGGACCTGGTCAAGAAGCGTCTCGGCCCCCTGTTCTGGATCGCGGTGGGCTGGTTCGGGCTCGTGGCCCTGCTGGCCCTGCTCGCCCCGGTGCTGCCCCTCCAGGACTATCGGACCCCGTCGTCGTGCGTGCGCTGCCCGCCGAGCGCCGATCACTGGTTCGGCACCGACACGCTCGGGCGCGACATCTTCTCCCGGGTCGTGTGGGGGGGCCGGGTGTCGCTGGCCGTCGGCTTCGCGGCGGTGGCCTTCGGCGTGGCCATCGGCGGCACCCTCGGGGTCATCGCCGGGTACTTCAAGGGTCGGCTGGAGGCCACGATCATGTGGGCCATGGACGTCCTCCTGGCGTTCCCGGCCCTGCTCCTGGCCCTGGTGATCGTCACGTTCCGGGTCAACCGGGACGTCGGCAACATCATCCTGGCCATCGGCATCGTCGCCATCCCCCCGATCGCCCGGCTGGTGCGCGCCGCCACCCTGGTGCACAGCGAGCGCGAGTACGTCACCGCGGCCCGAGCCCTCGGAGCGAGCAACTTCCGCATCATCTGGCGGGAAGTGGTCCCCAACGTGGCCCTGCCCGTGCTGTCCTTCAGCATCATCGGGGTGGCCGTGGCCATCGTGGCCGAAGGCGGCCTCTCGTTCCTCGGTCTCTCCGTGCCTCCTCCCACGCCGACCTGGGGCGGGATGATCAACGACGGCCGAGCGGTGCTGGCCCGGGAGCCGTTCATCAGCCTGATCCCCTGCGCCGTGATGTTCCTCACCGTGCTGGCCCTCAACCTCGCCGGTGACCGCGTCCGGGAGTACTTCGACGTGAAGGAGGTCGGCCTGTGAGCCGCAAGGTCATCAGCTCCACCAAGGCGAGTGCGGCCAGCAGCCCGTCGAAACTCCTGCAGGTCGTCGACCTCAAGACCCACTTCCGCACCGAGCGGGGCACGGTGCGAGCGGTCGACGGGGTGAGCTTCTCGCTCGACCGGGGCAAGACCCTCGGCGTGGTGGGCGAGTCCGGATCCGGCAAGACCGTGCTCGCCCGCTCGATCATGGGGCTGCTCCCCAAGCGCAACGTGATCCGCGACGGTCACATCTTCTACGAGGGCGCAGACATCATCGGCTACACCCAGGACCAGATGCGCTCGGTCTGGGGGGCCGAGATGTCGATGGTCTTCCAGGACCCGATGACCTCGCTGAACCCGGTGATGAAGATCGGCAAGCAGATCACCGAGTCGCTCATCCACCACCTCGGCATGGACAAGAACGAGGCGAACGAGACCGCCCTGTCGCTGTTGAGCTCGGTGGGGATCCCCGAGCCGGCGCAGCGACTGGAGGAGTACCCGCACCAGCTCTCCGGCGGCATGCGCCAGCGGGTGACGATCGCCATCGCCCTGGCCTGCGGTCCGAAGCTGCTCTTCGCCGACGAGCCCACCACGGCACTCGACGTCACCGTGCAGGCCCAGATCCTGAACCTGCTCCAGCAGCAGCAGCGCGAGCGTCACATGGCCATGATCCTCGTCACCCACGACCTCGGTGTGGTGGCGGGGCGCACCGACGACATCCTCGTGATGTACGGCGGTCGGGTCGCCGAGTACGCGCCCACCAGCGTGCTGTTCTCCGACATGAAGATGCCCTACACCGAGGCGCTGCTGAACTCGATCCCCAAGATCGACTACCCCAGCCACACCCGCCTCGAGGCCATCCCGGGCCGACCCCCCGACCTCATCAATCCTCCGAAGGGCTGCAACTTCGCTCCCCGCTGCCGCTACGCGCAGCCCAAGTGCCTCACCGACGACCCACCGTTGGTGGAAGGGCCCACGCCCGGGCACCTCTACCGCTGCTGGTACCCCGTGGGCACCCCCGAGGGAGAAGACGCCCGTGCCCGCAACGAGGCCGCCGGCGCCACCGCCGCCGCCACGCCGGTCTCCGTCCGTCCCGCGAACCCCGAGGAGCTCTGAGAATGGCTGGAAGTGGCACCGCTCACCTGCGGTCCGCGAACGACACGCTCCTGCGGGCGGAGAACCTGGTGGTCGAGTTCCCCGTCGGCTCGACCGGGCTCAAGGTCCACGCGGTCTCGGACGTCAGCATCGACATCAAGGAGGGCGAGACGCTCGGCCTGGTCGGCGAGTCCGGGTGTGGCAAGTCCACGACCGGCCGGACACTCATGCAAATGCCACGACCCAACTCTGGGGAGGTCCACTTCGACGGCCAGGAGCTCACCAAGCTGGGGACCGCGCAGCTGCGGCAGGTGCGCCCCCGCATGCAGATGATCTTCCAGGACCCGATCTCCTCCCTCAACCCCAGGCGCAAGGTGAGCGACATCGTGGCCGAGCCGCTGCGGATCTGGAAGCGGGGCACGAAGGAGGAGCAACGGGAGCTGGTCCGCGAGACCCTCGAGGCGGTGGGCATCGATCCCGACGCCGCCTGGAACCGCCGGCCGCATCAGTTCTCCGGTGGCCAGTGCCAGCGCATCTCGATCGCCCGCGCGCTCGTTCTCGACCCAAAGCTCATCATCTGCGACGAGCCGGTGTCCGCGCTCGACGTGTCGGTCCAGGCCCAGATCCTGAACCTGCTCCAGGACATGAAGAAGCGCTACGGGTTGACGCTGGTGTTCATCGCCCACGACCTGGCGGTGGTCAAGAACGTCAGTGACCGGGTGGCGGTCATGTACCTGGGCAAGCTGTGTGAGGTCGCGCCCCCCGACGACCTGTACTCGCGACCCGCCCATCCCTACACCGCCGCGCTGCTCAGCTCGATCCCGGTTCCGGACCCCTCGGTGCGACCACGAGAGGACGCCACCCTCGGAGGCGAGATCCCCTCCCCCGTCGCCCCACCGAGCGGCTGCCGATTCCGCACCCGCTGCCCCAAGGCCCAGGACATGTGTGCGCAGGTGGAGCCGAAGATGCGCCAGATCGGCCTCGGCCACTACGTCGCCTGCCACTTCCCCCTGGAAGTCACCGAGAGCAAGAAGGTCGTGCCCAAGGCCGGGGCCAAGGTCGCGACTGACGGCGCGAGCAAGGGCTAGGGAGTCCGCTGCGGGGCGGGGATCTCGAGGCAGGCCAGGTGACCGAGCCAGCGCGAGGGGGGCGCACGAGGACCAGGCTCGACCCGGAGATCCGCCGCGAGCAGATCGTCGACGCCGCCGAGCGGGTCTTCACCCTCCGGGACCCCAGCGAGGTCACCTTGGAGGAGATCGCCGAGCAGGCTGGGGTGTCCCGGGCCCTGGTCCACAACTACTTCGGTGACCGCAGCGGAGTGCTCGCCGCGGTGCACCTGCGGTGCACCCTCCAGCTCGACGAGGCACTGCGTTCGATCTCCTCCGATCCCGACGGCACGCTGGACGAGCACCTGGTCGCCTTGGTCGATGCCTACCTGCGCATCGCCGCTGCGAAGCCCGCTGCCTGGAAGCTGGTGGGCACCCCCGAGGCGACCCTGCACCCACTCGTCGTGGAGGCCCGGCGCCGGCGTTGCGAACGGCTCGCCGACTGGTGGGGCGGTGACGCCGCGGCTCGGCTGCTGGCCCGCAGCGTGCTCGGCTGCCTGGACGCCGCGGTGGCGGCCTGGCTCGAGCAGCGCGACCTCTCCCGAGGCCAGGCGCTCGAGGTGATCCACGGCCTGCTCCTGCGAGGTCTCGCGGGCATCCTCACGCAGCGATCGGCGAGACCTGCCCGAGCCGTGGGTGACCCCCCTCGGTGACGGGGGGTGCCCTGACCTCGCGCCGCTGAGGACCCGAGGGCGCGACCTCCACGACGGCGTGAGAGGATGAGCGCCATGCCGAACCCCCCTGCAATGCAGATCGACGAGAACACCATCTACCGGGCCACCATCACCACCGATCGGGGAACCATCGTGATGGACCTGGACCCCCGCCTCGCTCCCAACACCGTCAACAACTTCGTCGCCCTCGCTCGCGAAGGCTTCTACGACGGGCTGACGTTCCACCGGGTGGAACCCGGCTTCGTCATCCAAGGTGGCTGCCCTGAAGGTACGGGTCGCGGGGGCCCCGGCTACCGGTTCGCCGATGAGCCCGTGCAGGGGGACTACGTGGAGGGTGCGGTGGCGATGGCGAACGCCGGCCCGGACACGAACGGCTCGCAGTTCTTCATCTGCTTGGTGGACCTCGCGGGGCGCCTGCCCAAGCAGTACAACCTGTTCGGTCAGGTCGTGGAGGGCATGGAGACGGTGCAGGTCACCCGCAAGGGCGACGTCATGCGGCAGGTGACCATCGAGGAGCGCCCCGCCGCCTGAGGATCAGTCCTTCAGCGCCACCGCGTTCGGGGTGACGTGCATCTTCGGTTCGTAGGCCGCGGCCTCGACGTCGCGCCGCTCACCCCCGACCGTCGCCCGCAGCTGCTCCCGGCAGCCGCCGCAGGGCCCATAGAAGCGCTCGGCGGCGGTCGTTCCACAACGAGGGCAGATGATGGAGAGGATCTGGTCTCCCATGCCGGAAACTCTCGCGCGCCGGGTCGGGCGGCTCGCGGACCCCTCCGTCTGCCCGGTGCGGCTCGCGACTGCCTGCTGGTCGGTAGGCACCGAGCTGTGGAGAACTCGCGAAATCCACAGAGTTGGCCCTCTTCCTCCTCACAGGCCCATGCCCGTAGCGTTCCCCCGAGGAGCAGAGAGCGAGGAGACCTGTGGCTGCCTACCGCGTCACCCTCCGAGACGGCACGGTCGAGATGATCGACGGCGCCGACGCCTACCAGCAGGAAGGGCAGATGACCACGTTCTTCGCCACCGCGTCAGGCCGGCAGGTGGTGGACTGCTGGAGCACCCGCGTGGCCAGCATCCGTACCTCGGAGGTCCTGGCCATACGGCGAGAAGAACCCCGGCGGGAGGGCCCGGCGACGATCGGCGCGGAACCCGTGAGGGTCGGGCTGCACCCGGCCTGACCCTCACGCGCCGGCGCGCCTCGTCAGGGCACGTACGCCGCCAGCCAGGCGAGCGTCGCCAACGACACGAACCCGGCCGCGCACAACGCCAGCACCGGCCGCTCCGCCCGCTCGTCCGCGGTGTAGAGCGCAAGGGTGAGCACCAAGGGGAAGGCGTTCAGGCCGTACCGCTCGAGCGAGTTGAGGTTCTCAGCGCCGAGCGCCAGTGCCAGCACCGCCGCGGCATACAGCCCGTAGGAGACCGGCCACCGGCGGAACGCCAGCACCAGCAGCACCACGAAGAGCGCGGCGAACGGTAGGTGAAGCCCCTGGCCGAAGCGCTCCGGGCCGACCAGGTCGACGAGGCCGTCCCACATGCGGGTGATCGGGTTCACGGCCCGGCCGCGCAGCTCCTCCTGCACGGTGAACGGGAGCAACGGATCGCCGTCCCGGACCCAGACCCATCCGGCGTAGAGCGCCGCGCCGGCCAGCGGCCCGGCGATGGCGGCCAGCCCGCCGGCGCGGTCCCGACCCCGGCTGCCGCGCCAGGTACGGGCCACCTCGACCGCGGCCGGGATCGCGAGCAGGATGCCGAGCGGCCGGCACAGCGCTGCCAGGAGCCCCCCGGCAGCGGCCACCCATGGGCGCCGGGTGCGCAGGCCCAGGAACGCCAGGAGCGCCCCCACCAGCATCAGCGCCTCCGCGTACCCCCAGACCAACACGAACGCCGGCGGGAACAGCATCATGAGCCACACGGCCCGGCCGGCCGCGGCGCGCCTGCACCCCTCCGCCCGCATCAGCTGCAGCACCAGGATGCCCAGCACGATGGAGGCCAGGTTCGCGATCAGCACCAGCGCCACGCCCTCCGAGCCGAGCAAGACGCCGACGAAGCGGCCCGCCAGGGGGAAGCCGGGGAAGAACCGCAACGCCTCCCGGTCGAGCCCTCCGTAGCCGACCGTGGCGATGTCTCGGTACCACGTACCGTCCCAGGCCAGCAGCCCGTCGCCGAGGGCCGGAGGCGCCAGCGCGAAGCGATCCGCGACCACGCGGGCGGCGACGTACGCCGCGGCCACCAGGATCCGGGCGGTCACCCAGGCGGGCACCACCACCCAGAGGTCATCACGGAGCCCAGCCAACCATCGCCGGGACGGTCCTCGACGGATCGCCGTCATGGCGTCGACGCCGGCAGCATGACGAGCTGGGCGTGCTCGTAATAGCGGTCGCCGTCCTCCTCCACGAGCACCTCCGCCCGTCCACGGGCGCTGGCCAACGCGTCGAACAGGGCCTCGCACTGGCCCTCGAAGGTGGCGTAGGCCCCGCTCCACACCAGGAAGATGCGGTGGGATGGGCCTGCCCGATCCAGGATCTGCTGGGCGATGGCCTGCGGATCTGCAGCTCGGTTTCGTGCCTCGTAGTCGCGCCAGTCGACCCGTTCGGGGCCATCCAACGTCGGGTAGACGAGCTGGGTCACCTCCGCCGGAACCTCCCGGCTCCCGCCGGGGCCGAGCTGGTCCGGGCAGTAGACGACCACGTCGCCCGCCGCGGCCCGCTCCCCGACCGCGGCTCCGATCACCCCCGCCTGGGTGCGGCTGGTGACGAGGTTGTACACCCCGCCGAGGAGGAACGCGCCCGTCACCACGACCGCGATCCCGTCGCGGACCCAGCGGTCCCCGAAGCGTTGGATGCCGCCCGCCACCAGCAACATCACGAGGGGGAAGAGGACCGTCGCGTACCTCGTGGCGTACGCGCTCCAGGTGACATAGGCGACGGCGGCGCCGAGCACGAGAGTGCCGGCGGCGACGTACGCGTCCGCCCGGAACGGTGGCGTCGTGCGTACGTCGATCTCGATCGTGAACCGGTCACGGGTGGCGCCGAACACGGCCAGCAGCATCAGCACCAGGATCATCGCCCCCACCAGCTCGGCGTCCCGGAAGTCGCCTCCCCCGAAGTCCGTGAGGGTGCTGGCGAGGAGGGTGGTGGGGCGCGGAGGGCCCGACCAGGGGGTACCGGTGTGGCGAGCCTGGTCGACCAGCACCGGGAGCCAGGGGATGAACGACGCCGCGCCCATGCCGATGGCGGCCAGCGCCCGCCCGGCCCTCCGGCGTTCGCCCTCGTCCTGGGCGCGCCGGGCTCGCCACGCCAGAAGCGATCCGGTGGCCGCCAGGAGCCACAGCGACCAGTAGTGCGTGTACAGCAGCGCAGCGGTAACCAGCGCGATGGCCGCCAGCGCACGCCTCCCGTCGCGGCCGAGCCGGAGGGCGCCGTCCACCAGCAACCAGCCTGCGAGCACCAGGATCACCAGGAGTGCGTACATCCGGGTCTCCGTGGCGTACCGGAGCGCGAACGGCGACACGGCGAGCACGAGCAGTGCCAACCACGCCAGCAGCGGACCGCCCCGCCGCCGGCCCGTCAACCACATGAGGGGCAGGGCGGCTACCGCGAAGACACCGGAGAGTGCCCGAACGGCCACATCCGAGGTGCCGAACACCCCGATCCAGATGTGCAGCAGGACGTAGTACAGGGGTGGGTGACCGTCATGGCGCAGCGCGGACGGGATGTCGACGAGCGGCAGGCGGGCGACGTTCACGCTCAGTGCCTCGTCGAGCCACAGCGGCGTGCGGGCCGCAAAGCGCAGCACGACACCGACCACGACCGCGACCACGCTCAGTGCGATCAGCTCCAGGGGCACCTGCTGCCCGCCCGCAGCCTGCCCGCCGCCCCGCGAGCCCGCCGGGCGCGCGGGCTGCAGCCGCTCGGTCGTCATCGGACGGACCGGCGGCCGGCCCGGCTGCCGGAGCCGACAGACCGATCCCGCCACCGCTCGGCGCTCGTCCTCATGGCCGCCGATGCTACGGCGCGCCCGGACGAGCGTCGGGCATGACCCGGCGATCCCCCAGGCCATGGGAGCGGCGTCGGTATGCTCGCCAGATCATGGAGCCGGACACTGGCGGCCGCTCGGGGGACCGCGGATGGTGGATCGGCCTCGGCATCATCGTCCTGGCCGGACTCGCGCTCCGGGTGGCCTACGTCTGGTTCTTCCGCCGCGGCATCGACCTGCAGGGCGATCCCGTCTACTACCACGATGCCGCCAACCTGCTCGCCGACGGGAAGGGGTTCATCAACCCGTTCGCCTACGAGGAGGGGCGCACCGTCCAGGGCGCGGACCACCCACCGCTGTACATCGTCTACCTCGCGCTGTTCTCCGTGCTCGGCCTGCGATCGGTCACCGCCCACCTGCTGGCCTCCTGCCTGCTCGGCGCGGCGGCGGTCGGGGTGGGTGGCCTCGCCGGGCGCGAGGTCGCCGGCCGCCGAGCCGGCTGGTTGACGGCGGGCCTCATGGCCGTGTACCCGAACGTGTGGCGCTTCGACGGGATGGTGCTGTCGGAGACCATGGTGATCTTCACGGTCATGCTCACGGTCCTCCTCGCCTACCGGTGCTGGCGGGCACCCTCCGGCCTAGCCCTCGCCTGGGTCGGGCTCTCGGCTGCCGCTTCCACGCTGGCTCGCTCCGAGCTCGGCCTGCTCCTCCCCCTGCTCGTCGTCCCTCTGGCGGTCGGCACCGCCAGGCGCCTCGGCCGCCCAGTGTGGCGACTGATCGTCGCCGGCATCGGTGCCGCCGGAGTGCTTCTCGTTCCCTGGGTGGTGTTCAACCTGGTGCGCTTCGACCGTCCGGTGCTGCTGTCGAGCCAGATGGAGGTCACCCTCGCGGTGTCCAACTGCGAGTCGGTCTACTACGGCGATCTGATCGGCTACTGGGACCTGCGATGCGGGCGGGAGATCCTCGACCGCCACCAGATCCGGGCGGAGTTCAGCGAAGCCGAGGCCCAGCGGGCGCTGCTCGAGGACACCCTCCGGTACATGGGTGACCACCGGAGCCGCATCCCGACGGTGATCGCGGCCCGGGTGGGGCGGATCACCGGGGTCTTCCGGCCCCGCCAGCAGATCGACATCGACGTGGGCGCCGAGCTGTTCCCCCGCCGGGTCATGGAGGCTGCCACGATCTCCTACTGGCTGCTCGTGCCCTTCGCCATCGCCGGTGCCGTTGTCCTCCGCCGGCGCCGGGTGCCGCTCTACCCGGTGCTCGCTCCCGGCATCACCGTGCTGATCACCGTGGTGCTCTTCTACTCGTCGATGCGCTTCCGAGCGACTGCCGAAGGCCCGCTCTGCCTGCTCGCCGCGGTGGGTGCGACCGCGCTGGTGAGCCGGTGGTGGCCGGAGGAACGAGCCCCGGCCTGGGACGGGCCGGCAGCGGGTCCGGGAGCCAGCCACCAGGACGATCAGAGCGAGCGGGACGCGAGATCAGGTGCCAACGCGGCGATCACGTCGTAGCTGCTCTGCTCGGTGAAGTGCACGCCGTCCGGACGCAGCTGCGGGTCGAGTTGGCCACCGGGCCAGGTGCCCTCGAGGAGTCCGGCCAGATCCCACACCACCACCTCCGGCCTCGTCGCCGCCACCTCCCGCACGAGCTGGTTCCACCGGTCCGTGCGAGCCGGATCGGCCTCCTTGTAGGGGCCCCGGCCCATGAAGTTCTGCGGGGAGTAGACGGGTGAGATGTAGGGGCAGGTCAGCCACACCACCCGGGCCCCGGTCGAGGCCAACACGTCGATCGACCCCCCGATCGACCGGCGCAGCCAGTCGTCGAGGACCGGGTCGCCGGGGATGCGCCAGGTGCGGTCCCCGGGGATCTTGCGCTCCGCCACGTCCCACAGGCATGACAGCACGACCACGTAGTCGGGGCGCCGCTCGGCGAGCAACGACGCCCAGCGCTCGAGGCGCGCGTCGCACTCCGGGAACGTGGCCCGCTCGATGCCGATCGCCCGGAGCCGCCCCCCGACCCCGATGCTGCATCCGACCGTTCCCGCGTTGAGCACCCGGATCCCGCCGTGCTCGCCCACCCAGCGTTCGAGGCCCCCGTTGAGACTCACCGCCATGGAATCGCCCACGACGAGGGCAGATGGCGGCGGTGGGGCCACGGTGGTCGGGCCAGCGGGCTCCAGCCCGTCTCCGTCCGGTGTCAAGGTCGCGGCAGGAGCCACGAACTCGGTCGGCTGGTCCGTGGTGCGCAGCTCGGTCGTCCCCGGTGCGGCCCCGCCGGTGATGGTGGTGGTGAGGATGGCGATGGCGGTGAGGGGGGCGAGCCACAGGGGGGTACGGCCGGTGAACAGGCGGCGTTGACGGACGGGTTGTTCGAGGATCACCAGGGAGATCTGGGCCAGCGCG